>CAJOPP010000314.1 GCA_905236365.1 uncultured Lachnospiraceae bacterium | reverse complement strand
GATTTTTCTGCAATTATTTTTTGTTCAGCACCTTTTGAAATTTTTTCTTTCTTCTCTATTTTCTTTACATCGATGCTTTCTTGCTGTTCTGTGCACATAGCAATTCCGGTATTTCCAAACAACATACTCACTGCCAGAATCAATGCCAACCATCGCTTCCAATTTTTCTTTTTCATGAATCATTTCCTCCAATTATTTCATTTGAAAATATAATCATTTTAGTTTCCAATATCTGAAATTTCTCGTCTGCCATTCTCACAGGCTTTTCTTGCAAACTTTCTGTATATGATATTACGGAAACCGGGGTCACCAACTCCGTTCTTCCCACTATTTCTTCTTTCTTTTCACTTTTGAGCCTTTTTTGTATCTCCGGCAAAACAGACTCCTTTGAATTTATTCTATTCGTTTCTCGTTCTTTTTCCTGATAAACAATTTGTAATTCTTTGATACTCTTTTTCAGTGTCCAGCCTGTTTTAATACCGATTATTTTGCGTATGTCGAACACACAAAAAAATACTATCGAAATAATACATAAACAGATAGTCATTACCATACAGACGACAAATACGGTGTGATACATTTCTAATGTCATATTTTTCTCCTTACATCTTATTACCGTTCCGGATTAGGACTCCCAATATCGGTTAGCAAAAGATGTCTTTCCACTTTTTCCGAAAGTCAAATTCTATATTTCAAAAATTGTATCTATTCAGAAGTAATGTCAGTAACTTAAGCTTTTTTGTCATTGCATCCAACGACAAATCAAAGATTTGTCTCCACCTTTCACTCAAACACAATTGTTAGTACTTTTTTGGCTTGATTTAGATTATTTTGCAAATTTTCATATAACTCTGCTTCATAGGAATTGTCTACTTGATAGGTTACATGCATCTCTATCATATCCATCTTTTGTTCCATCTCTTTCTCTGTCACTCCTGCATCCTTATAATCCTGTGCATGCCAGACGATTTGACTGATCATAAAATTATACATGACCAATTCCGTCACGTTATTATCCTCCTCTGCCAAATCCGGTGTTATAATCAGGGACAGGTCTTCCCACAGCGTTTTAAAACTGCCAACAGAATCTCCTTCCCGGTTTATAAGCTCCAAATTATGATAATATTGCAGAATCTGATATAGATGTCTCGCTCGAAATGCTTTCTTTTCTCCTAATATTGCATCAACTTCCTGTTCCTTAATCCGGTCATCTTGTCCAATGGCAATTTCCAGCCATTTTGAAGCATTCTGTACATCTTCCGCATTCTCATAATAATAAAAATATAAAATTCCCAATGTATATGCCGTTTGCAGATAGCTCTCCCGATTCTGTGCCAGCTTCTCCAGAGATGCAGGTATTATTTTACGAATCTCCTGACTCTCTGCTTCTGTAAAAATTCCATCAGCCTGTATCGTCTCTAACAGTGCTTTATATGCTTCCCCTCTTTCCGGTGACAGAGCAATGGCATCTTCATAATACAGATACTTTTCCAGATCATTTACTGTCATAGATGCGGTATTCAAATATGTTTCATAGGTAGTTAACGTCTTATTTCTCATGCCTGCATAACTCATCATTGTTGCCAGTGCCATACTGACAGTCAGTATAACTGCCACCCAAAAAACATGCCATTTACGATTCTGTATTTTTTGATATCCTTCTTCTTCCTCTTTATAATGATCCAATGCATATAACAGTTCTGCACAGGATTGGTATCTGTCTTCCGGATTCTTCCTCGTACATTTTAGAAGAATCTGTTCCAATCCGGAAGGCAAGGTCGGATCCCAATATCGGATTGGATACAGTTCATAAGGTGGTTCACTGGGATCATGACCGGTAACCAGATGATAAATCATTGTGCCCAGACAATAGATATCCGTTCGTGCATCTGTCTGTCCCTTGCTTCCAAACTGTTCCGGAGCCGCATATCCTCTCGTACCTAGACAACTTGTATCTTCTTCCTTTTGCTCTTTCCATTCTCTTGCAATACCAAAATCAATCAAGACCACTGATCCATCCGGTTTTAACATCACATTTGCCGGTTTCATATCCCGGTATATAATAGGCGGTTTCCTTGTATGAAGATATTGCAACACGTCACAAAGCTGTTTTGCCCATTCGATCACATTTTCCACCGGAAGGCGTGTTTGTTCCTTTAATGTGACACTCAGTGGATTGCCTTCTATATAATCCATAACGATCAAAAAACTGTCCCCTTGATCAATGACATCCACAATACTGGGTAAATAAGGATGACGAAGTTTCTTTAACAGATTGGTCTCCCTCATCTGGCTTTGCTTTCTGATTTCGTAATCTATAGCACCATCCCTTCGAACTTCTTTAATTGCCCACGGTTTGTTCGCTCTTTCATTGACCGCCAGATAGACCGTACTCATTCCACCCTCTCCAATTTGATTTAGTATTTTATATTTTCCATCTACAATAGAACCGATTTCCAGCATGACTCCTCCATAATTTGCATCACTTGTCAGTAAATATTTCTCTTTACCGATAGTGAACCTTTGCAAAATTCCGTGTACTGTCTCAATCATTTTTAATAATCGCATGATCCGATCACACACCGGTATCACATT
>CAJOPP010000313.1 GCA_905236365.1 uncultured Lachnospiraceae bacterium | reverse complement strand
GTACTCCGGAGCCAATTGCTGCTGATCCCGCTGATGCCAATAAGATGCTTTCTCCGGATGAGATCGCTGCCCTATTTGCTGCTTCCTCTCCGGCCGATGCTGAAGCTATGGAACCCGTTGAAGAAGAGCCGGCTCCTCAGCCAGTTGCCAGTACTCCGGAGCCAATTGCTGCTGATCCCGCTGATGCCAATAAGATGCTTTCTCCGGATGAGATCGCTGCTCTCTTTGCTTCTATGGGTTAAAAGTAACTATATGTCAGAAAACCTGCCAAATCAGAATCGAATTAAAAAAAGCCATTATCCAAAATCTTTATGATTCCGGATAATGGCTTTTGATATAGCCTATCATAATATTTTATTACCATAAGATGATTCCTATGAACAAGCATGCTTTTCCAAAGGAATCATACACCTTTTATTTCTTATAGAAGGTTGTTTCCGAATAATAATCTAAAAGGTCTGTAAGACTATCAGTATAGGATTCTCTCGTTTGCAGCTCGTATTTCTTCGTTTCAGCATTCCATTCCTGATATGTCCGCGTGTAATAATAATTATAACCTTTTGCATCTGCATATGGTTTCTTTCTTACAACATTATATCTCTCAGTCAATGTCTGCGGTTGATTCGTTCCCGGATTAGTACCTGTGTATGTATTGGTAATCACATAAGTCTGATTTCCTTCTGCATCCGCTGAAATCGCATCAACAGTTGTTCCTGCTCCTGTATATTTGTTCTTATAACATACAATAATAGTAGTCGGCTTATACATAGTAATCGAATAATAACTATCCGCTGCAGTTGGATCTGACTCACGACGATACGTATATTGTCCAAATGCAACATTTTTCTTATTTCCAACCTTCGCATACAATTCATTACCAGTCGCATCGTAAGTCTCTACTAAAATACTGTTCAATCCATAATTCTTATCTGCCATAGAAACTGTGACCTTACCGCTATTACCCGTAAGAAATTTTGCAGATGAGCTGGAATTGGAATAACTACCTTCTTTGCGGGTATTACTATTTTTTGAAGTGGATTTTCCAAGCTTGACGGATTTTACAATCCGGTTTGTCTTTAACACTTTGTAATTTGTTACATGAGTCACTTTCTGAACTTTTCTTGCTGTATAGCGAACATGTGTCTTACCATCCGCACCTCTTGCCAGAGTTGCCGGAACAAATCCTTCATCACCATCTGCATAAATTGCTCCATTTGTCATCTGAAAGTAAGATTCTTCTACTGCGTCATTTGAGACATAGACTGCAGAACCGATACTATCATAATTACCGGTCGAAAGATTCTTCTTACTGATCACATACTCTCTCTGTCCATATTGCAAAAGCATGCTCCCATCAGCCTGTTTTACCAAAGCAGAAGGCACAAGATAACCATCCTTATATGCATAAATCGTTCCTGTTGTTGTCCGATAATATATATTATCATTATCATCATAAAGAAGTTCCGCAGTAGCAACTACTGTTTTCTCATCCGTCAAATTATTACGTCTTGTGATGGTATAAATACTCTTACCACTCGCATCATCATAATGATCATAGTCAGAATTATAGGTAATAGAATCATAATCATAGGATTCTTTCTCATATTCCACATAACTGATCTTATATGTACCTGCCTTCTTAAATGTCAGCGAATAACTTGACTCTGCCGGATAATACTTGCTTGCCGGCGAACCATTTTCTGCCTGATAAGCATCATTTGTTGCATACGCAGCCGTTGTATCAAAATAACTCTTTGTTCGATAGGTATTATTTTGAGCACTCTGCTTGGTCTTCACCACTTTGATCTTTTTCTTCGCTTTTTTAATTGCTTTGCCGTTGATTTTCAGGTTCGTAATATTTGATCTGTTAATTGTATTTCCTACATAACTGATACTCTTGCCATCATTTACTGTTGTTGCCTGTGCAACCACACCTGTCGTTGCCACAGAGACAACCAGAACCGCACCTGCAAACAATGTCTTTATCTTATTCCATCTCATGTTATCTGCCTCCTTCCTAATAGTTCCATAAAGTCAATATCGTACCACTAAAATCATAATACTCATCATCACTGGAAGTTGGATCATAGCTAATCGTCTTCTTTCCGGTATTTTTCTCCTTATAAGTACGGACAATTTCCTTCTTACCACGCTTCTTTGATACAGAATAAGTACAGGTATCACCGGTAAAAGTATCCTTATAGGACACATAAATATAGGTATACTTCTTTGCCGGATTAGAAGAACTGTTATCATATGCATCACTTTCTTTATACGCATATGCCTCTGATAACTTAATATTCTTACCATTCTTATACTTCTTATAGAATGCCTTACCATTCTTATTGACACCTTTTACTACAAATCCCGTAATCTTATACTTCGTATTTGCAGTAAATTTCAGTTTTCCTGACTTCTCATTGACCTTGTTTATAACACTGCTGGACTTTGTAAGGACTCCCTTTTTTAACTTCGTCTTCAAGGTACGCAGCTTTGTTTTTCCAAGTGTAGCTGTCTTGATCACTCCTGTATCATTAACCGCCAATACGTTTACCGTATATTTTTTCAACTTTACTCCGGCACTGCTATATACATCAAATGTAACCTTATAACTACCGGTCTTTGTTGCATATAAAGAAATTCTTGCAGAACCGTATCGGAACTCGCCAGACAAGTTACCATTTGCATCATACGTATTATGGTAACTCCTATTTGCATAATACTCTGTCTGCTTTACTTCAAGTCCCTTCTTGTTACTCTTCAGATTGCGAATCTGGGCTCCCTGGCCAAATTCAACCTCAAATGAATTGATTGAAAAAGTGTTGATTCTGTGCTTGGTCGTATTCACCCAATTACCCTTTGCATTTGTAACCGCATCCACATAAACAGCATCCTTTACCTTGTTTGCTGTAGTGAAAGCCTGAACACTTAGCACATTTGCAAATAGAAAACAGAATGCAAATGCCATTGTCAAGCCAACTAATAGTTTCTTTTGTCTTTTCATAGACTCCTTCCTCCTTGAATTTTAAATTATCCTGCATTATTCAATGCAGAGCACAAAATAATTATAACGCACTCAAGCAGAATGTCAATAGACGTCAGACTTCACTGATAATTTTTGCTATTAAAAAGTGACTGTTTACCGGCTAACGAGAGAACTGTAACATTGAAAATTGATTTCTCCTCAATTTTTAGTTGCGTTCTCATGTAAAATTGTCTATACTTTATAAATATTACCATTTAGGAATCGGTACTGTATTCTGTCCGCAAAACGAAACCTATTTTAAATTCAGCACTCATAAGCAAGTCATAAATTCCAGGAGGGCACAATTGTGGAAAAAGCACGTATACTTTTATTTCATGTAGAACCGGATAAGACAAAACAGATTGAAACCCTTTGCAGAAAATCAGGAATACAGGCGATTAAGATCAAGTTACCTTCTTATCGTCAGAAGCTCGGCTATCTTGCCGGAATTACCGGTTTCAACCGGGAACCGGTCACTTATACCGGTCCTGAATTTCCGGGAGAAATGATGGTCTTTTCCGGCATGGACTCTGACCGGTTGGACACCTTTCTTGCAGAATACAAAAAAGCCTCCATTCCACCAATTGGATTGAAGGCCATTCTGACTCCCCATAACGTACAGTGGAGTGCAGAAGATTTGTATAAAGAGCTGTTTAAGGAACATCAAAATTTCCATACCCTTAACCAATAAATGCAGCATTTTACGTTCGAAAGACACAACCTTATTCCTCTTCCCGAAAAAACTCACCAAAATAATTCACGGGGTCTGCCCTCTATAAAAAGCTTCAATATTTCGCTTGTAAAGTTTCGCAGGACGATGACCTGCTCCTTCAATCATCTGTCCGGTCTCCTGTACATAACGACTCATCTTCCTGCGAAAATTCGCCACAAGAAGTTTACGATCTAATATAATCTCAAACGCTTTCTGCAATTCTGTCAAAGTGAAGGTCTCCGGCATCAGGTCAAACACTATTTTCCCATCTTCTTCCACCTGTTGTTGCAGAGAGATCAGGGCACAGGTCAAAAGCTTTGCATGATCAAATGCAAAACCATTGTTTTCCACAATATCATAGCGGATTGTTTCATGATAGTCGCAAAAGTCAATAAATTCTCTAAGGGTTGCACTTAATTTTATGGTTCTTAGACCTTCGGATTCTGCCACCTCGCTTTCCAGATCAAGTTGATATTCATTTTCAATGGTTGCAGTATCCTTTTTCAAAACTTTTTTGATTTCTTTTTTCCCAAGACGGATATCAAACCACCTTGCCTCCCAAACATCACTGCCTGCCCGAAGATTACATTTTTCTCCATCCATTAGTGCCATGAAAGTATGGGAGATGATCCAGCCCCGCGGATCCCGCCCGACATCCCCGAATATTCCGGAAAGTTTTAAGTATGCATTCTTCACGTTGGTCTCTTCGTATAATTCCCGTCTTGCTGTCTCATACACATCTTCGTTGTTGCGGCAAAAACCTCCCGGCAATGCCCAGCAGTCTTTATATGGATGAGACCCTCGCTTGATCAACAGAATTTTCAGTTTCTTCTCCGGAAGTTTTCGGTAATTCTCATTGTCCCTGATCTGATATCCTCTGCCTTTTTTTCCCATAATCGAGAATATCGCCATATCCGTTGCAACAGAAGGCCTGTCATACTGTGTAATATCATATTGTTTCAAATATTCTTTCTCTTCTTCACTCATTTGATGCACTTGCATTTCCTGTCTCCTTTATGTTCAGTACAAGTAATTGTTCAGGCAGCATACCGGAATCAGCCATTAACCGCCAATCGGACCATCGTAATGATAACTTGGCATCAATTGAAGTTTAAACAGATTCCTCTGATGGAGTACATCAATTTTCTGCTTCACCTCCGCATCCTCACAAATCCCTTCACGAATATATCGATCCAGAACATCATACGTAAATCCAAGGTTATCCTCATCCGTCTTGCCGGAAAGACCATCGATTGGAACCTTTTCAATCAACTCTTTCGGAAGTCCCAACGCTCTTCCAATTGCTTTCACTTCCGCGACGGTTAGACTGGACAATGGGCTGAAATCGCCTGCAGCATCTCCATATCTGGTGGCATAACCAACCCAGTCCTCTGACAGATTACAGGTATTGGCAACCCTTCCATTTACACTCTGGGATATAGCATATACGGTGGACATCCGAATTCTGGCAGGCAGATTTGTAAGAGTCTGTGGCGTTGCTTCCAGGTCTGTTTTTTGAATCTCATCTACAACACCTGCTACTGCATTTTGAATGTTGATGGTATAATTCCGGATCCCCAAATGTTTTACAAGAAGCTGGGCGTACTCGATATCAGACTGCACGCCACACGGCATCAATACCCCCACTACCCGGTCTTTGCCCAAAGCTTCTGCACAAAGAGCTGCCACAACAGAACTGTCTTTTCCTCCGGAAATCCCAACTACTGCATTACAGTCCTTGCCATTCTGCTCAAAAAATTCGCGAATCCATTCCACTACCTCATTTTTTACTTTTTCCACATCAAATTGTTCCATTTTAAAAATCTCCTTTTGATTCATTACCGTTCTTCTTATTACGGTTGTTCTTTCTAATCTATGACTTTCTCATACAGCAAAGATTAGTATTGGGGGGCAAAAGTATACGATTACATTTTGCTTCAACTGCTTTTCATGATTCCCCTATGATGCGTACCTGACACATCCGCATCGTTTCTAACGCAGCTTTATGGGTTTCCGGCGTCACTCCTGCACAGCAACTCGCATCCACCGTTACGTTAATCTCCGGAAATGCAGCCTTAATGATCAATGCATTAGACACAACACAGATATCCGTACAAAGTCCCACCAGTTCTACTTCTTCCAAATCGAAGGTATCCCACTTCAGCCAGCCAAAGGCCGGCTTGTTGATATAGGTCGCACCCGGAACTTCTAAGCCCTCTGCAATCTTCCAGCCCTCGGTTCCCTCTATGCAGTGTTCCACCGGAAGATTCCTGCCCTCATTGGTATCCAGATAATCCTTTGTATGGGTGTCCCGTGTAAAAATAATCTCATCCCCATTCTCCTGATAAGTGCGGATCTTTGCCTTCACATTATCGACAATGGCTTGTGCCTCTTTCGTGCCAAGGCTGCCATCAATAAAATCGTTCTGCATATCTACTACAATTAATGTCTTGCTCATAAATACAACCTCCTTTCAGATTCAAATCCATACTCTTCCCGCCATATTTGCAATAATAATCTTCCCTTTACGACACGATAATTTTCTCATTGCGACACGAGGAACATTCAACATGTAATACATGAATTGCTTTTGTATTTTATTATTACCAATTTGATAATATCAATTCACTACCATTATGATACTATCATTTTGATAATATTTCAAGCTTTTTTTTAAATTTACATGGTAACATTAATTTTGCAAGTTACAGTTCACTCGGTGGCGTACATCTGAACAGTAACTTTTGCAATTCCGTATTCGGACAATCAATAACGACTGTCATCATGCAATGCCACATTATAGCAAATGAAAAGTGGCGCAAACACGCCACTTTTCATATAATTGTATGGAATGATGTCGAGGGCAAAACTGTGCTTCACAAAGTATATTCATCAAGTTGCACATACATTCAAGACTCGCTCGCGAGTCTTGGCGCGGGATTTGCGTCAGCTGTGCTATGACTTCGTCATAAACAACAATCCAAAACTCCCCGGTCCGCTGTTAATGGAAATTGCCGGTGCTGCCTTCTGGTAAATCACCTTTTCAAAATTTACTTTCTTACGAACCATTTCTTCAATCTCTTTCAGTTCCTCCACGCTTAATCCCACATGAGCGATAAAGAGAATTTCACGGTCAATCTCTTTCGTGGTATTCAGTACGGAAGAAACATATTGTCTCCATGCCTGACTCTTTCTTCCTATCCGAACATTACCCACTTTCATTTTACTGTTTTTCATAACAAGAATCGGATGCAGCATCAGGGCCTTCGAGATTGTGTGAATCCATGGACTGATCCGCCCGGAACGGGCAAGATGCTCGGTACCATTCACAATAAAAGTGGTTCGAATTCTCTTCTTTACCTGCTCCAACTCCTGTATTAGCATCTCTGCCGTAACATCTTCATTTGCACGGCGATTTGCAT
>CAJOPP010000312.1 GCA_905236365.1 uncultured Lachnospiraceae bacterium | reverse complement strand
GCCCCTTCTGTCTTTGTCTCCTCTGTGGTCGCCTCTTCCGCCTTCGTTTCCTCTGTGGTTGCCTCTACTGTCTTCGTCTCCTCCGTGGTCGCCTCTTCCTGCTTTGTCTCGTCTGTAGTTGCCTCTTCTGTCTTTGTCTTTTCCACTAAATTCTGTATCGCCGTTCTCACATCTTTTTCTGCAGATTGAATGGCATCTAACGAATCCCAATACGTCAGCTTATTCGCCGCATCAATTGCACGTTGTAACATTTCCCAGCTTTCTGCAGTATAAGAAGTCTCTGCCAACTGTTCTGCTTTCGCAATCGTATACTGTAACTCCTCATATGCTTTCGCTATCTCTTTTTCTGTATCTTCCAAATCTGCCGGATTCTCTCCGTTCATTGGCTGATTGATCTCCTCTGCAACCTGCTCTGGCCCGTCTTCAATATCAAATAATTTGATAAAGGTCGGATGTTCATATTCCTTACAAACAGAGTCAAAGAATCCAAAGGCAGGAGTACCTCGGTCATCATGTACCCCGAAATGATAAGTAAACAGCAATTCCCCATCCTTCGATAATGCCGGCTGTGGCTTTGCATTATAATTCCATTGCTGATAAATCCGTCTGGACTCCGGATAATTCCGCATATGAAGTTTGTATTTCTCTGTGGACCAATAAAGTTGATTATCTTCTGCTGACACAAATGGTCCCGTCAGGTTATCGGATATCGCATATTGAACAGCACCCCAGATATTTCCCGCCGTATGAATCATAATATATTTTCCCGCAAAACTTCCGGACTCCATCTTTGTGATACCAAACTCATTTCCCGGTACAATACCCGGTGAAATGGAAACTGCCTCCGAAGAATCTTCCACCCATTCCGTTCCATTCCAATACTGAAAATTTTCCAGCGTCGGATAATCCTGTTCTCTTACCCTGCTGACTACCATTTCATTCTTGTTATCTTCTTCGGCTCCTTTTCCGTAAAGGTAGATCCATCCATCTTCCTCAACGATGGTTTCATGATATGGGATTTCCTTCTCTCTGGTCATATCCGCCTGCACTTTGACTGCAGGTTCTTCCATGTTCGGAAATCCATTATCCGTCAGTTCCGTCTCAAAGAAATCTGCATCATAAACGGTCAATCCGTCAAATCGGTTTGCTATTGTATACAGTTTTTGATTCACGACTGTAGAATCTCCCGGCCAGTATTTGCCCGGAAGGATGTTACCACCATAGCCATCCAGATCGGAACGTCCGTTTTCCAACTGCATGTAAAACTGAAGATTTCTCGGGTCCGGTTCCTCTCCTGTAATTTCCAGATATGCATGATTCCGCATTCCAATGCTGAATCCGGTGCCGTCGGAAATGCCGTTATTCCCATATCCATAACCATTCGTAAACCCATCATAGTTTCCAAAGTTTCCCTCAAAGCTGTCCTGAAAGGTCAATAATGTCTTGCTATCCTTGTTAATGGAACCCACACTCTGACTGCCGTTCAGACGAATCGCATGGCATCCGTCTCCACCAATCCACCCTCTGCCATTATCTCCGTCCAACAGGGATGCACCGGATACCGTTGCTTTGCTGTTACCCTGATAGGCAAAAGTGCCGGATGAGGAAAGCATTCCGCTCCATTCTCTGGAGTACTCTGTCGCCCATCCTTTTGCCACATACACTCTTAGCTCTGCCAGACCAAACCGATCCGTATCGCCGTTATGATTATTCTTCGGAACCAACTTGATATGCTGGGCTCTTTTCCCTTCAAAGTCTATCACCAACGATACCTGCTGATCATCCTGTCCCTCTGCCTGCGGCAGTGTGTAATCTCCTAATTTTTCCCAATTTCCTCTGTTAAAATCAAAATAATCAGGCTCTCCGTTATCCCATGTAGTATCTGCATGCGTCACAATTTCACATGGACTATCTACGGTATACCACACTTCAAATTCTTTGATACCGATACCGGTTTCTCCGTCCACATTGTAATTCCAAAGTTTCAACCGGTCTACCGGATAGTTTCCATCCAGATTCACCACCAAAAGAGAAACATCGGAATCCCCTTCTAAGATACACATATCTTCTTTTCGGTTCGAATGTCTCTCATCGTCGGTGACCACAGTGTCAATCATACCCATACCGGAATGATTAAATGCATTGACCACCGTGGCATTTTCCATCTGATTCGGAGCAAATGCATCCACCGTCAGACAATCTCCGGTGTTCGGTTCCGTCTTATGCCGGAAAATCCGCACTTCCGCCAAACCATACCCCTCTCCGCCATAATTGTCCACTGGAGTTATTCGAATATAGCGACCCGTTAAACCGCCAAAATCCACTGATTTTCTGTCATCCACGTTAGCTGCAACATTTCCATAATATCGCTCATCATCTGATAAACTGCACTGTCCCAACTCATGAGTCCCCTCTGTCATATAATCCGTACCGTTTTCCGAATATTCCACAAGAAATGTCTTCACTCCATCATCCAGATTCCGGATATCATTATAATTCCAGATATACATTTCCCCTAACGACTGTTTCCGCCCCAGATCGATCGTAATTGCCTCTTTTTCCGAAGAATGATACATATTCTCTTCTATCTGATTTTTACTGGTGGCATCATCACTATCAAAACTCGCATGCATATGATTCGGTGCTTCCAATCCGCTCATACCGCTGTTATCGATCAGATGCTTTGCATGCTCCGGCGTAATGCCTTCCGGCAGAAACATCTCTCCAACGACATGTTTTGCCTGACTGCCTTTCCCAAATTCCGGCTGCCCGATCACTGCTTTTACAGCCAGTGGCGGTACTGCAATGTTTCCAGTCAAAAATGTTACGCAGGCCAGAGCAACCGCAAATCGCTTTCTAAATTGACCCTTTCTTTTTCTGTTGTTAAACAATGTTTTTTACCTCCATAATACAGTGTCTCAGTTTTCCCGCAACGACTCTCTCCGATTCATAGCCAGCTGCTTCATTGCGAATTTTATCGTCTTATTCTGCTCCGGACTCAGATGCGAAAGTGCCCGCAGAATTTCTGACGTTGTTTTTAATTTATTACTGCCAAGTTCGCCCATCGTCTCACATTCCGTTGACCGGATTACATCAAAAACAGAATCTACAAAAATCTTCCGTTCCTCATCATCCAGACTGTCCAGCCAGTTTGTCATTGCAATATTGTTAATGGTTCCCTCTCTTGAAAGCTGTTCCACAGGCTTTTAGACGTCTTCCATCTTACCGGCATAATACTCATGTACCAGATTCCGGTATCCCCACTCCTTCATCAGCTCGTAATGTATGCGATAATTTCCTTTATAATGCCTCCCTGTGACACAATAGCGAATATACTCCTGCATGTAAGTGTCAATCTCTTTTAGTCCCTCTGCTGTTGTCAGATTTGGAAAAAACCACCGACTCCAGGAAAAGACATTATCCTCTTCATTCGCATAAAACTTGCGGTTCATCGCATGGATAAATCCTTTGGCTGCCTTCTCTGTGGATAAATTCTTTTTTAAAGCCCATCTGCGAAGTGCTTTGGCCTTGCGCCTGATTTTAGCTTTGATCTTGCTTTTTGTGTGCTCAGACAGATCCACTTTGCGTTCCGAAAAACACAATCCCAGAAACTCAAACATTTCCCCCGGTTTTGATACATGTTCCTTCTCAGGATTGATGTGCAAATGGTGTTCCTCCAACAACTTGTAAAGCTCTGTCTGTAACATTGTCAACTCTTCCTCAGATTCAGCAAATAAAAGAATATCATCCGAATATCGAAAATATGGAATCCCGGCATCTGAAAAATAATAATCCACATCCCGCAGATAGACATTGGCAAAAAACGGTGCGATTGGTGTGCCCGCCATTGCTCCACGCTGCTCTGATACTACAATTCTTTCCGCTTCACTGCCATCTTTTGTGCTGTCTTTCGTTGTGCTGTTCTTCTCCAACAGCACCGCATCTGCCATCAGCAACTCTTGAAAAAAGACGAACAACCTATCATCCTGTTCCTTCAAAAAATCCAGTTTTTCCAATAGCATAGGTACATAAATAGAATTAAAATAATTGCGAATATCTACCTTTAGACAATATTTTGACTCTATATTCTCCATCCTGCAAATCCGCCGCACAGCATCGTTCACACCAATTCCCCTGCGAAAAGCATAACAGTTATCTGCAAAAATATCATCATACTTGTAGAGCAAATAGGTTATTCCCTTTAACAATTGATTAAAATCTGCCGGGAAAAGATACACCACCCGTTTTTTCGTTGTACCATCCTTGTTGATTTCCTTTTTAACAGGGAGCGGCAAAGCATTTGCACTGTCCGGATACCGGTTTGCACCGTCTTTGCCATGACAGATTATATCCAATTGCGTCAGATAACGTGCCTCCTCAATATAAGACACAAGTGCCTTCTCCTCTGATTTCGAGATATGATGCTTTTCCCTCTTGTATTGCAGATATTCCTGCCAGACATCTGTCGAGTACAATTGTTCTAATATATCCATATTCTTTGTCCTATTGTTGAATTCTAAACAAGATACGAGTTACGATAAAAAAAGAAGAAAGAGAAATAACTTTGAAGGAATTCAAAGCGTGCTTGAATTCTACCGGATCGTACCTGCTCCGACCACCTGCAAAGCCGTATTTGGAACAGGCTGTATCCCCCACAGGCGCATGATTGCGTTTCTCTTTCTTCTTTCCATTTTATATGAAAGGGGATCTGAAAGTTTCCCTTACATATCTATTTTTTCATCAGATTATCTAAAAAACCCATACTGTATTCCTCCTCTACAAGTGCAAAATGAAATTGTTTCTTCCTCAAATGTTAGTACTTTGTATCTATTCAGCAGCACTGAACAGATATGTATTTTTTCTGT
>CAJOPP010000311.1 GCA_905236365.1 uncultured Lachnospiraceae bacterium | reverse complement strand
TGCAGATACTCTACATATTCCGGATTCTTGCACATTCCCTTTCCCGGTGTATCAGAAATCTTTGCTACATCCTGACCATTGCACAATGTTGTTTTCATAACAATATTAAGTGGATCCACATACGTATCATTTGAAAGATATGTACCGATTCCAAACGCTACTTTCACCCTTCCATTGAAATGACGAAAGATTTGATCTGCCTTTACAAAATCTAAGCCGTCAGAGAACAATAAGGTCTTAGTCTTTGGATCAATACCAAGACTTTCATAATGTGCGATCATCTTCTCACCCCACTCCAGAGGATCACCGGAATCATGACGTACTCCGGAAAACAGTGTTGCATAGGTAAGCTGAAAATCTTTCAAGAAACAATCCGTTGTAACAGCATCTGTAAGAGCTGTTCCGTTTAAAATCCCATACTCCTTTACCCATGCATCCAACGCATACCAGTTGGAATATGCCGGATTGTGTTTATGATTTCCCTGTCCAATGCACATAATCCATTCGTGAGCCATAGTGCCAACCGGTTTGATTCCATATTTCTTTGCAAGATAAACGTTGCTGGTACCAACAAATCTGGATGCACTGTGTAGCGTATCGTTTAAATGCGAGAACTTTTCAACCACAAGTTCCTGAGCTTGTGATGACAATCTCCTACGTAATCCAAATTCAGAAAAAACACCTGCAAACCAATGACCATTCCGAAGATTTTCGTATTTTTCGTCCAGACGCTCTTTAAAGCTTTCCATCAATTTCTCATAATCATACTGCATTCTGAAATATACCTCATTGACAATTGCAAGTGTCGGAATCTCATACATAGAAGTGTTAAGCCATGTTCCCCTTGTCTCGATTGAAAGGCCGCACTCTGCATCTTCCGTAATTTCAAAATCCTCATATCGTGGTCTCCAAAGCCTTAAAAAATCAATATACGAGCCTTTAAACCACTGTATCTTATCAAGATATTCCAGTTCTTCTTCTGTGAAACGCAGATTGCAATACGCCTTAATCTGTTCTTTTATCTCTTCTACCATTTCATGTGAAAACTTTACCTCTTTATTCCGACACTTAAATGTCCAGGTCGTCTTATAGGATGGAAACTGGTGATAAATCGCCTGCCCCATTGAAAATTTATAACTATCTGTTTCTAATAATGAGTTAATAATTCTTGGT
The DNA here is from genome assembly GCA_905236365.1 of uncultured Lachnospiraceae bacterium. Lineage (GTDB taxonomy): Bacteria > Bacillota > Clostridia > Lachnospirales > Lachnospiraceae > CAG-590. Next base: position 986 of record CAJOPP010000311.1, on the reverse strand, counting down.
AATTTCATAATACATTCCTCTCCTTCTCAATAAATGCATATAATGACGTTGGTCTTTTTCCTTTCTCTTCCCGTTTCTCGTTAAGTGCTTCTACAACTCCGGTATCCACATAATTCCGAAGAAACGCCTTTCTGAAATTTGCAGTATCCAGTTTGGTATTTTTGATACTTTCATAAATTCGCTTCAGCTCATAAATGGTAAAAGAAGACTTATCTTTTAATAAGCTAAACGCATCCATCTCGTAATCGATTCTGCCTCGTATTCTGGTGATTGCCATTCGTATCATCTTCGCATGATCAAATGCAAGCTGTGTTTCGTTAATAGAAAGCCCGTCTGCCACAAAACGAATCCCATTAATATCATATTTGATTTTAAAAAGCTTTGCGTCCCCTGCATCATCTCCTGCCCTGATCGTTAACTGAGACTTCGGCACCAATGCAGTATACGCAACTGATATAACGTGTGTTCTGGGATCCCGTCCCGGATCACTGAACGTATACAATTGCTTTAGAAATACATCCTTAATACCTGTCTCCTCAAACAACTCCCGCTTTGCAGCATCCTCTACCGATTCTTTACCTGCTTCCAAAAATCCACCCGGAATCGCCCAATGATCTTTGTACGGGAATCCGTTTCGTTTGATAAGCAAAATATTCAAGTCGTCTTCTTCATCTAATGTAAAAATAACAATATCAGCGGTAACCGAAGGTCTATCATATTTACTTGCATCATATTCCGCTATAAACTTCTTTTCCTCTTCCAGCATCGTTCCATCCTCTCTTTTATATAGTACATTGTACTTTTTATAATATAGTATATCATACCATACTTGTCAACCTTTTTTTGTAAAAAAAATGTGGGAAGACTAAGCTTCCCACTCATTAGTATTTATATTCGTATCTATTCAGCAGGACTGAACCAATGTCATTTACTTAAGAATTTGCCAATACACAGTTGACGGATATGTATATGTTTTATCATGTAGG
>CAJOPP010000310.1 GCA_905236365.1 uncultured Lachnospiraceae bacterium | reverse complement strand
TTTAGTACCGCTACGTGAACAACTAAGCGAAATGCCTGAGACCTTAGCGAGGTACGAGCTTAGTTCGAAGGTATGCTTTAGCTCGTGTCCGGAATGGACAACATATACCACACTCGGTGGCGTACGTCTGAACAGTAACGTCCATCGTAGATAATCCAACTTCATCTTAACTATTATAAACCCGTGATCATTCAAATTCAAACATTTTATAATTTGCCGAGTTTACATCATCATGTGCACCGATCATAAACTCTGCGTATAAAATAATAACCGTATCAAAATTTCCCGACCGTATGTATTCTTTCAAATCAACATCACAATTCCGCAATACCAAGAAATTAATTTTAGATACACCTAAAGACAAAAAGGGGACCACCGGCACTCCATAAGAATCACCTATCACCAGAATATTACCATCCTCCACATTATTGTTAATAATACATGCATTGTTATATCCGGCTCCCATGTAAGAGTAATGATAACTCGGGGCATTATAGATATCTTCTTCAGAATAATACTCATCACTTACTAACACATCAAATGATCCATCAAACTCAGTTTCGTCATCCACAAAATAAGAAATGTCTGTGTCAAACTTTGGCTTGATGATAGAGTAATCATCTAACCCAATATAGGTCTCCGAAAGCTTATTTCCCTGTTCGCCAAGCCAGGAATTTTCCATTGTCATTACACTATAATTAGAAGGATCATATAGCTCTGTCTGAATTGGATAATTAAATTTCTGTTTCAAATTTTCAGCAATTTCTGATGCCGCCCACAAACAGCTTCGGGTTGTCCAATGATGATCTGTTCTATAGAACATTTCATGTATATCTTCTGTCGTATTCTGTCTCAAATCAACAGTATTCACTCCGGCGTCAGAAATACGTTTCATAAAACGGTCTGCATTTTGATTACTAAAGGTTTCTACACCATACGTTTCTGAGAAAAAAGAATCATCCAAATATTTTGTAGGTGCATTTACATATAACAGATTAATCCCTTCATCATCCAAAAAGTTTTTCAATTTCAGCACTTGCTCGTATTCATAATCTGTAGAAGTTTCATCTGATTTTGAAACGATATATCGTTCCTCATCAACATAAATATTTTCATTATTGTACAGAGCATTCATTCCAAATTTCTTTTCGATCAAGCCTGTAAGATTGATCCACTGTGAATATCCAAAAATATTTTCATTGAATTCCGATGATATTGTAGCAATAGAATCTGAATATTCAACCTGGTTATAAAAATAATTTAATATCGAATATTTAAAAAAAAGAGACATCATAGAAAATAAATGTGTATTGATACAAACAACAACAATGATTACCAAAAAAAAGGCTCCCTGAATTCCTTTTCCAATCTTTAAATGTGATTTCATTCACCATTCCTCCTTTTCACTTTTATCAATTAAAAAATAACCTTAAAAATTCGCATACGCAAACGGATTACTTGATGTAACAACAGCAAACGCAACCGCACATACAAACAAAACCGAAATCACAAGCCCAAGCCCTATTTCCCACACGTCACAAAGCTTACTATTAGCAAGCTTTGTGTTTATAAAAGGTATAATTGGAAAACACAATAGAACCGAACAAAAAATAATAACAGCATAATTGTTCAGCAGATAAACTGCTCTGATATCTGCAACTCTATTCGACGCTGTAAACATATTCTTAATATATTCAAAACCTTTTTTAAGACTGTTTGATCGAAAAATAACCCACTGAAAATTAATAAAAGCCAAAGTAAAGCATCGATATAGGACTTTGCTGAACTTTCGTTTAAACTTCTTCGGCCAACCCGTTGTTTTTTCAAAAGCTATCATCACAAAATATCCTAATCCCCAAAATACAAATTGCCATTTTGCACCATGCCATAATCCAGTTAAGCTCCAAACAATCAATAAATTAAGATATAATCTCTTTTTCGAATTTACTCTGGAGCCACCTAACGGAATATAAATATAATCTTTAAACCATCTGCCTAAAGATATGTGCCATCTTCTCCAAAATTCAGATATTGAACCCGTCATATATGGATAATCAAAATTTTCAGGACAATAGATGCCAAACATCTCACCTATCCCAATTGCCATATCTGAGTATCCTGAAAAATCATAAAAAAGCTGCATAGAATAGCAAATTGCTCCCAGCCATGCCAAACTTGCCGATATGCTTGCAGAATCATAAGAAAAATCTCCTGCGTAATCCTTGCCAACATGTCCGCTATTAAAATCTTTTTACAAAATCCCATCATAAAACGACAACTTCCAGAAATCAAGCAATCGAACTGGGATTCTTTCGAAAAGCGATCACTCCACATGTCGTCATATCTTGATAGAGGTCCCGACAACATCTGCGGAAAAAAGGACAAATACAGCAAAGACTCTGCCTGATGGTTCAATACATCAATTTTTTCACGATAAACATCAACCAAAAAAGAAATTGATTTAAACATAAAAAAAGAAAGCCCCATTGGAATCATCAAATCTTTCGCACGAAATTGTGTATTGAATACACAATTAAGATTATCAATCATAAAATCCCAATATTTATAATATCCTAATACTAACACATTGTATAAAATACCTATGATAAGAAAAATTTTCTTTTTATTATTTTGTTCTGCGCTTTTTTGTATACCAATTGCGAGTACCAAATCCACAGCAAGTGATACAATCAACAAAACAACATATTTTGATGAACCACAGACATAAAAAACAAACTAATCAATAACAAAATATATTTTCTATATATCAATAATTTCTTTTGAAACAAATAATATACCAACAAGCAAAGTGGTAAAAAACAAAAACAAAAAATCAAATCATTTAAAGCCATACTATTATCTTCTCTCCCCATTTACTAACTTTGTTATCACAGCATAAATTCTGCCATAACCATATTACTTACATCAATTCCCTGATCACTGAGATAAAGCCTCCCTGCTTTCTCCTTAAGCAAATCTCTCTTCTTATATTTTTGGATGACATTCCCATATACGCTTTCGATTTCAACCGAAAACCGCTTTTGAAATTCCTCTTTTGAAATTCCATCTGTCATCCGTAACCCCAAAAACATGAACTCTTCCATCTCGTCTTTTCTTTTTGAAAAATACAATTCTTTATAATAATCTCTTATAAATTCCAGCAATGCATTCTTCTCATATGACCGGTATCGTTGAAGATTCCTGTTCTCCGCACCATTATCGTCTGAAAATAGATTCATTCCCATCAGGAACCCCATATCTTCATAAATATCGTCCTCATCATATACGTCATACACATCTTCTGCAGCATCATCATTTGCATTCTGATATCCAGGTTCTTCCAACTTATCAGTCGCCTGACTTTCATCTCCCTCTACACTTTCACCCACTTCATATAAGTGATACAGATTCGTATAGTCATCTTCCCTCATCCCATCACAAAACAAGAAACGCTGTATGTATTCCCGCATATTCTCAGTTCCATGAAACCGGATTTTTTCATATTTTTCATAATCCATCCTAACCGTAAGATAAGAAGCGGCTCCCAATCCAAGACCCAGATATTCTCCTCCAGTCCAATAAACAATATTGTGTCTGCATGCAAATCCCTCTTTTGCATAATTGGATATCTCATAACGATGATACCCCTGTTCCAACAACATTTTCTTAGTTGTAGCATACAACATCCGATCCTCTTCTTCCGATGGCAGTTGTGCTAACAACTCCTGATTCTGACTAAGCGGTGTATCTTCCTCCACAATCAGACTATAAGCAGATATATGTTCCGGTTCAAGCTG
>CAJOPP010000309.1 GCA_905236365.1 uncultured Lachnospiraceae bacterium | reverse complement strand
GTGAAAATGATTACGCAAGTATGTCATCATTATGACAAAGGAAAGACACCGGAAGTGATCGCAGAAGATTTGGTGGAATCGATTGATACTGTAATGGACATATGTAAGATTATTGATACTTTTGAATCGGAATATACAGTGGAACAGATTTATCAACAGTATCAGAATCTGTAAGTGACTGACCCCCGGGGCACGTGCTATCTGGCGTATCCGCTGTTCAAGAACGCTGGGAGCTTTCTTGAATTGAAGAAACAGATGCAGGAAATGGTGAGCAGGATAGCAATACTTAAAAAAAGAAACTGTTCAGCCCTGCTGAATAGATACAAGAATCATAGAATGGCAGCTGTCGGTATTAATCACAAAGAGAAATACAATTTGAGGAGATCGCATCCCCTCTGTCAACCACAATCTCATAGTCAATTCCATTCATCCGCCCTGCCAGGCAGTTAATGCACTGTGCGGATTCTTCCCCGGTACAGATTTTATTATCGTACAGACTATATTGTTTTCTGACCGATACCGGTGAGAGATTCGGCATCACCACGTTGGCTCCGGCAAGAATCCCCTGTTCCCGTCCATTAAAAGCAATGGTTCCAAGTGCTGTTGTGGCAGGCAGCAGCAGAGTAGGCTGCATAAGCCGTAGGATACTCAGGAGCAGCAGAGTGTCTTCTAATGTTCCGTTCTTATTTTCTCGAAAAGGTGTATCGGTATGGGAGATAAAGGGTCCGATTCCCACCATATGGGGACGAAACTCCTGAATAAATAACAGATCATTAGCCAGCATCTCTATGGTCTGAAAGGGAGATCCGACCATAAAACCGCATCCCACCTGATAGCCGATGTCTTTCAAGTCCTGCAAACACTGCATACGATGTTCAAAGGACATGGATGACGGATGTAACTGGTCATAATGCGCTTTCGTTGCAGTCTCATGCCGAAGAAGATAGCGTTCTGCTCCGGCTTCATACAAAGCCTGATAGCTTTCTTTCGAGCGTTCACCCAGGGAAAGGGTGATTGCACAATCCGGATATAGATGGTGAATCTTAGCCACAATCTTTGTCATTCGTTCGTCTGTAAAATAAGGATCTTCTCCGCCCTGTAAGACAAAGGTACGAAAACCCAGAGCATGTCCCTGTTCACAGCACAAAAGAATCTCATCTTCTGTGAGACGATACCGCTCTGCATTACTGTTGCTGTAGCGGATTCCACAGTAGAGACAATCGTTTTTGCAGTAATTGGTAAATTCAATCAGACCGCGGATGTAGACCCGGTTTCCAAAATACTTACGTCTGACCTGATCCGCTTCGTAAGCCAGTGTCTTTCGCAAATCCTCTGAATTTCCCTGCAATAAAGCAACAAACTCCCCATGGGTGAGGAGTTCGTGTCGGATTAATTTATTGATACTATTTGTTAAAATTGTGTTCATTTTCTGCAATCACCTTTTCTATCCGTTCCTTTACCAAATCGGCAATCTCGGTTGTTTTCATACCCTGATATTCCTCATAAGGAATTGGCGGCAATACGTGAAGCTGCACATCTACCTGTCGTATGGAGTTTGTATCAAAAGGCAGGTAACTGTCTATGATTGCAATGGGTACGATCGGGCATTTGGCTTTTGTTGCAGCTTTGAAACTGCCACTCTTAAATTCCCCTAGTTTGTTACCGTTTTTGGAACGGGTGCCTTCTGGAAAAATCAGAAAATTCCGTCCTTCCTTTACCTGTTTTGCAACTTCGTTGATCACTTGAAGTCCCTGCTTTACATCATTCCGGTCCATAAATAAACCGCCAAGTGTCTGAACCAACTGTCGAAGAAGAAATACATTGTAAGCTTCTTTTTTGATGACAACACCAAAGGGGGTTGGATTTAAATAAACCAGTCCCATGACATCAAAGAGTCCCTGATGATTGGGATACATAATGTAGCCTGATTCGGTAGGCAGATTTTCTAAACCGTAACCGTGAACGGTAACATTTCCACTCTTACATCCGTAGTGACCAATTCGACGAATCAGTTTATATTTTTTTTCTTCACTCACTTTGGTAGATTTGGCATACCAGAAAAGCTGAAATAAGGAAAAGGGTACGATCAGGATATTCCTTAGTATCATCATGGTCAATCGCTTTGCCATTTTGAAAACCTCCAGTTAAATATAGTGACTTACAACGGTATTGGCACAGTTCGCTGCTGAAACAAATGGTCCGTCAACAGGATTAACCGATGACAAGAGATTATAGTTCAACATCCCAAAAATCATTGATAGTTGCAAAGTAATCTTCCGGTGTCTCTGCCCGGCGGATCAGCTTTGTGCTGCCATCTTCCCGTAATAAAATCTCGGCAGATTTTAATTTGCCATTGTAATTGTAACCCATTGAAAATCCGTGGGCTCCTGCATCATGAATGACTAAAATATCGCCTATGTCAATCTTAGGAAGTTTGCGGTCGATTGCAAACTTATCATTGTTCTCGCAAAGAGATCCGGTTACATCGTATGTATGATCGCAAGGTTCATTTTCTTTGCCCATGACGGTGATATGATGGTATGCACCATACATTGCCGGGCGCATGAGATTGACAGCACAGGCATCCACACCGATGTATTCCTTGTGAGTGTGCTTTTCATGAATGGCTTTGGTTACAAGATGACCATACGGAGCCAGCATGAAACGTCCAAGCTCTGTATAGATGGCAACATCTCCCATTCCGGCAGGAACCAGCACTTCCTCATATGCCTTGCGAACACCTTCACCAATCGCAAGGATATCATTTGGCTCTTTGTCAGGTGTATATGGGATGCCGACACCGCCTGACAAGTTGATGAAGGTAATATGTGCACCTGTTTCATTCTTCAATTCCACGGCGGTTTCAAATAAGATCTTTGCAAGTGTTGGATAATAGTCATTTGTCACTGTATTACTTGCCAGAAATGCATGCATACCGAATTCTTCGGCACCAAGCTCCAGTAATTTCTTATAGGCTTCTGTCATCTGTGGTCTGGTCATTCCGTACTTTGCATCACCTGGATTATCCATGATCGTATTGGCAATGGCAAATTTGCCGCCCGGATTGAAACGGCAGGAAATTCGCTTTGGAATACCGGCAGCTTCTTTTAGGAAATCAATGTGTGTAATGTCGTCTAAGTTAATGGTTGCACCAAGCTTGGCGGCAAGTTTGAATTCTTCGGCTGGTGTGTCATTGGACGAAAACATGATATCCGTGCCGGCAAATCCACATTTATCAGACATTAACAGTTCTGTATAAGAAGAACAGTCTGTACCACATCCCTCTTCCTTGAGGATTTTTAAAATCGTTGGATTTGGGGTTGCTTTCACAGCGAAGAATTCTTTAAATCCTTTGTTCCATGAAAAAGCCTGCTTTAACTTTTTGGCATTTTCCCGAATTCCCTTCTCATCATAAAGATGAAATGGTGTTGGATACTGGCTGCAAATGGTATCAATCTGCTCTTTGGTTACAAATGGTGTTTTCATAAATGAATATTCCTTTCTGAAATTGTTGCATATTTTTAAACCTATATAATATAGTATTAAAAATTTTCTGTTTGTCAAGAAAAAAGACGATAATATTCTTCAAAAGGATTACTAGGGTGACTGTTTACTGCAACGTTCAGCCCCTGACTGAGTGGAAATGCATATTGTATGTGCAACTTGACGAAGCAAAACCAAAATGCATCGTTTTGTCCCCGACATCATTACGATATATAACAGTTCACTCTTCAGTCGCCTGCACTTGCTGCGGGCGGTGTGTCAACAATGTAAATTGTACCGGCATAAGACGTTTTTTACTCTATCCAAGAATATCTTTGTCAACTGTATGATTTATCTTCGGATATACATGAAAATTTCCCTGCCGGTCACAGATCGCAAGAAATACATCCTCTATTTTTTTGATATTCTGTCCTGCCAGTTTCTGGTCGAGCCAGTTGCGGTCTCTTCCAACATGTTTTAAATTATACTCCAGCACTTTTCCATCTATGATCACATTTGCAAATACCTCCTCCTGCTCCGGCGTGATTCCCAAATCTTTCGGTGTGGCAGGACGATCTTCAGTGACCGGGAGAAAACTGATCTTACCATTCTGCTCTAAGATGGCACTTTCAATTTGTGACAGGTCGAAATAACCGGCTATACGGCATTCTCCCAGAAATTCATCCAAATCCATTTTTGCCTTTCTGAGATTCTCGTTATAGATGCTTCCGTTTTGATAAAGAGTGATGGCTTTTCCATTGATGAGCCTCCGGATGGAAATGGATTTCTGGGATAGTTTCGACAGAACAATCACGAAGGCGGCATATACAAACATGGCAAACATGATTCGAATATATTCTCCGTCTAAATCAATTGCCATTTCAGCGGCGATAGAGCCGATGGTAATACTGTTGACATAATCAAACATACTGAATTGGGAAACCTGGCGATAGCCCATGATCTTTGTTAACAGAAAGAGAACAATAACTGAAAATAAAGATTGATAAAATATGGTCCAATATTCCATTGTTAAATCCTCCAAAAAAATTTATATGTATTATTATGTCAAAAATTATGAAAAATATGCTATAGTATGGATGGTAAATGGAGTGTCGGAGATAGAATCTCTGTAAGGGGTGGTGCGAGAAAAAATGTTCAAGTGGGTGTGAGAAAAATGTTCAAGTGGGTGTGAGAAACGGTTTGTTCAGAGTGCACGGTAATGATGGACACTTGATTTGAAATAAGGCTACGACAATGTCGTTGGGTTTAGACAATGGGTAGTTCATATAAGGAAAGGCAGTAACATGAAACAGAAACAATATACTTTTTCCGTTGAATCGGATTCCATACAAATGGACAAATTTATAAAGCGGTATCATTTTGATGAAAAAGACAAAGAACTTCTTTGTGCGACCGGGCACTTTCTGGCGGAAATGATATCGGTGGAAGCGGGGATTTTGTACCTGGAAGAGAAAACCGTGTGTGTCGCCACACTTGGAAGCCGGTTTGACCGCATGTCGGATGTTGTGGCAGAATCCGAACATTTATTGCTCGCATATAGCATGGAATGTTTCGGAATGGAATTCCTGTCAAAAGCGTATGAGAAAATGAATGAAATGGTATTTCAGGAAACCGGAAAATGGATGGGGGAATACATTTTTTTAGGAGAGGAGAATCTGGAAGAAATCAGAGAAGGTCTGGATGCATTTTCAAATCTGTCGGTTACATGGAAAAATGGAATGCTACGTCCACTAAAAAGTGTTATATTTACTGCAAAGTATAAGGAAAAGCGGGAAGACAGCGGCTGTCATAATTGCGAGCAGTGCAATAATGTGACTTGCAGTTTTCGGGAGGGTGTTCAAAAAAAGAATCAGAAGAACCGCAATGTTCTGGCACTCAATAAGAGTGGAAAAGTATATTCTTACGGAATTTCCCGTATTTTAGGAGATGTCTGATGCGAAACATTATGGAATGATGATGTGACGGCAGGTGATGGAGAAGCCGGTACACGTTGTTATCATGTAATTGGGAGGAGAAGAATGCGAAGATCAGGAGGTGGAAAATGATTCATCTATATTCAGGAGATGGAAAAGGAAAAACCAGTATTGTGACTGGTATGGCAATGCGGATGGCAGGAGCAGGAAAAGAAGTTATATTTGCACAGTTTATGAAGGGGAATGAAAGCTCTGAAATTAAAATATTTTCAGAGATCCCCCGGATGACGGTTTTAAAAGTGGAAAAGAATTTCGGGTTTTATAAAGATATGACAGAGAGTGAAAAAGCAGAAATTACCGGGTGTCATAATGAGATTTTGCGGAAAATTTATAACAGGATAAAAGAGTCTGCAGGAAAAAATATCAACAGAAATTTAGAGCCGGATTTATTGGTCGTAATGGATGAAATTACATATCCCTGTCGATGGAATCTGATCGATGAAATGCTGCTACTTCAGATTTTAAGAGAACTGCCGGAGAATGTGGAGTTGGCAATGACGGGAAGAAATCCTCAAGACTATATGATCGAATGCAGTGATTACTGGTCTGATGTGGAGAAGAGAAAACATCCATATGACAGGGGGATAAAAGCGAGGCAGGGTGTAGAATATTAGGACAGTTTCCGGGATGAGATATCGTGTTCCTATTTCTGATGTGCCATGGATTAGTTGAGACTGATAAGAAAGGCAAGAAGACGACAATCAAGTTTAACTCAGTCGGAGAAATCCCCCACCTCTAAGCGATAGCGAAGGTGGGGTTTATGACAAGTTATACTCAGTCGGGGTACAAGCTCCGACTGAGTTAAAACGCTCCGCGAGGATGCGCACGGATTCGGTTAGGAATTT
>CAJOPP010000308.1 GCA_905236365.1 uncultured Lachnospiraceae bacterium | reverse complement strand
GTTTGTATCTTAAGGATCATGAAATGCCGATGCCAAGGGGAATCATTACCATGTCAGCATGGACAGATCTGACAAAGAGTGGAGAATCCTATCAGGAGAACTTTGACATTGACCCTATTTTTGGAGGGACAAAGGATTCTTTGGTGTATCAGAATGGATATTATAAAGATTCGGATCCGGAGCATCCATATATCTCTCCGATTAACGGAGATTATGCTGGATTTCCACCAATGTTGATGCAGGTCGGAGAATATGAAATGTTACTAAGTGACACACTTATAGTTGCAAAGAAAGCAAGGGATGCCGATGTCCAGGTAAAAGAGCATGTATTTAAGGGAATGTTCCATGTGTTTCAGATGGGGCTTCTATTGTATCCGGAAGCAAAGGAAGCATGGGTTGAAGTAGGACATTTTATTCGAAAACTGTCTGATCCGCTACATCAATAAGATTTGTATTAGCTGTGATATAGGAGTTTGATATGTTTAAGATAACAAATTATTTAAAGGAATATAAAAAAGAAAGTATTATTGCTCCGATGTTTAAAATGTTGGAAGCGAGCTTTGAACTGTTTGTTCCATTGGTTATGGCAGCGATTGTGGATACGGGAATCAGAAATCAGGACAAGAACTATATTATAAAAATGGGAGTAGTTCTGGTTCTGCTTGGAATTATAGGTCTGATCTGTTCCGTTACTGCCCAGTATTTTGCAGCAAAAGCTGCCGTTGGATTTGGAAAGAGCGTACGAAAAGATTTGTTTGCACACATTAATTTCTTTTCCTATACAGAGTTAGATCAGGCAGGGACGTCTACATTGATCACAAGGATGACAAATGATATTAATCAGCTGCAATCCGGGGTTAATATGTTTTTGCGCCTGTTTTTGCGTTCCCCCTTTATTGTTGTAGGAGCCATGATTATGGCTTTTACAGTAGATGTGCAGGCGGCATTGGTATTTGTGGTAGCGATTCCGTTATTATCCATAGTGGTATTTGGCATTATGTTAAAGTCCATTCCGCTATATGAGAGAGTGCAAAAGGCTTTGGATAGAGTGCTGTTAATGACAAGAGAGAATCTTGCAGGTGCAAGAGTGATACGTGCGTTTTGCAGGCAGGAAGATGAAAAAAAGAACTATTATGAGGGCAGTGACATTCTTATGAAGCAACAGATGTTTGTAGGTAAGATATCAGCAATCATGAATCCTATTACCTATATTATCGTAAATGTTGCCATTATTGCGATTATCTGGATTGGTGGAGAACAGGTAGATATGGGAATTTTGACACAGGGAGAAGTCATTGCACTGGTTAACTATATGTCACAAATCTTAGTGGAATTGATCAAACTTGCTAATTTGATCATTATCCTTACAAAAGCGGCAGCCTGTTATAAGCGTGTTGATGAAGTGTTTAACATGTCTGCTTCCGTTATGGAACATCCAACGGGTGTAGATTTAGAATATTCGGAGGAAAAAGTAGAATTTCGGGATGTCACCTTTACTTATCAAGGTGCAAAAGAACCGGCGTTAAAGAATATTTCCTTTACAGCAAAGAGAGGACAAACCATTGGAATTATCGGCGGTACCGGTTGTGGAAAAACTACACTGGTCAACCTGATTCCGAGGTTTTATGATGCAACAGAGGGAGAGGTAGTGGTAGACAATGTAAATGTTAAAGAATACTCCTTCCATCAGTTGAGAGACCGGATTGGCGTGGTTCCGCAAAAAGCAGTTCTCTTTCATGGAACCATTGCAGAGAATCTCAGATGGGGAAAGGAAGATGCCACAGAGGAGGAACTCGAACGGGCAGTCCGGATTGCACAGGGAAATGATGTTGTGACCAGTAAGAAGAACGGTATGGGAGAAATGATATTACAAGGGGGAAAGAATCTTTCAGGAGGACAAAGACAACGCCTTACGATTGCCAGAGCACTCGTAAGAGAACCGGAAATCCTGATATTAGATGATTCTGCTTCGGCACTGGATTTTGCGACGGATGCCAAGCTTCGCAGTGCGTTGAAAAATGAGACAAAGAATATGACAGTATTCATAGTATCCCAGCGAGCTGCTACTATCAAACAGGCAGACCGGATTCTTGTGCTGGAAGATGGTATGATGGTTGGAAACGGAAACCATGAGGAATTGATGAAAAGCTGTAAAGTTTATCAGGAAATCGTAAAATCCCAAGACGATGGATATAGTAAGAAGAGCAATCCGGGACAAAAGGAAGAAAGGACAAATCGAAATAATGATAAGCAGGAGGATGGTGCAAACAGCAAAATGAAAAATCATTCTGAAAAAACAGAAAATAATGGTAAAAGAAAGGGGAAGTAGAATGGAAGATAAGCTTTCAAAAGAAAATCAAAAAAGTACTCTTATGAGGGTACTTACGTTTATCAGACCATATCGGCTTTATGTCTGTTTTTCCCTGTTTTTTGCATTGATAACTGTGGTGCTTACGTTATATGCACCGATTATTATCGGAGATGCCATTGATTTTATCATAGAAAAAGGAAATGTTGATTTTACAGGGTTGAGACCGTTGCTGTTACGGTTTGCAGGTATTATTCTGATCACTGCAGTCACTCAATGGCTGATGTCACTTTGCAACAATAAGATTACTTATCAGGTTGTAAAGGATATTCGGGTACAGGTGTTTGATCATCTGAATGAGCTTCCATTGAAATATATTGATAACAGACAGTACGGAGAGGTTGTTTCCAGAGTCATCAATGATGTGGATCAGTTTTCGGAAGGATTATTGATGGGTTTCACCCAATTATTTACCGGTATAATCACGATTTTGGGAACTCTTCTTTTTATGCTTTCGGTAAATATAAGAATCACTATTGTTGTTGTGCTGATTACACCGCTCTCTCTTTTTGTTGCCGGTTTTATCGCCAAGAGAACATATCGCATGTTTCGTTTACAGTCTGAAAGTAGGGGAGATATGACGGCTTTGGTCGATGAGATGGTTGGAAATCAGAAAATTGTACAGGCATTTGGTTATGAAGATATTGCGATGCAACGTTTTGATCAGATTAATGAGAAATTGACGGATTACAGTCTGCATGCTATTTTCTTTTCTTCTATCACGAATCCGGCAACCCGGTTTGTAAACGGATTGGTATATTCAGGAGTTGGAATCGTAGGGGCATTTATAGCCGTAAATGGTGGAATTACGGTTGGACAGCTTTCATGTTTTCTTAGCTATGCCAATCAGTACACAAAACCATTTAATGAAATCTCAGGTGTGATCACTGAGGTACAGAATGCCATTGCCTGTGCAGCCAGAGTGTTCGCTTTGTTAGATGAACCTGTAGAAGTAGCAGATGCCCCGGATAGTCTGGTTCTTTCAAAAGATTCAATTGGAAAGAAGAGTGATATTTCCCTAAAACATGTTGCATTTGCATATGAGAAGGAGAAACCACTGATCAAAGATTTGAATCTGAAAGTCAAGAAGGGACAACGCGTAGCGATTGTAGGTCCTACCGGTTGTGGAAAATCTACGTTGATTAATCTTTTGATGCGGTTTTACGATATTGAAGAGGGAAGCATTCTGATTAATGGCAACAGTATTTATAAAATTACCAGAGATAGTCTTCGGAAGAATTATGGCATGGTACTTCAGGAAACATGGTTAAAATACGGTACAATTGCTGAAAATATTGCCTATGGACGTCCTGAAGCATCCAGAGAGGAGATTATTGAGGCGGCAAAAGCATGTCATGCACATAGCTTTATCAAACGTATGCCGGCGGGTTATGATACTGTGATTGGAGAAGATGGAGGTACGCTTTCTCAGGGACAAAAACAACTTCTTTGCATCGCCAGAGTTATGTTAGAACTTCCTCCGATGCTGATTTTGGATGAAGCAACTTCTTCTATCGATACCCGTACTGAAATCCAGGTGCAGAATGCATTCGCAAAATTGATGAGAGGAAGAACCAGCTTCATCGTTGCACACCGCTTGTCGACCATCAAAGAAGCGGATGTTATCTTAGTCATGAAAGATGGAGACATCATCGAACAGGGAAATCACGAGAGTCTCCTAAAAAAAGGTGGATTTTACACCGAACTATATAATAGTCAGTATACTTCTTAAATTCCTATTTGTGGGGATGACCGCGGGGGAGGTTGTGAGACGAGTTTGGGTTGTTTTAGGTGATGAAGGTTCTGCGTGGTACAATCCTGTTC
>CAJOPP010000307.1 GCA_905236365.1 uncultured Lachnospiraceae bacterium | reverse complement strand
TGTATATTTCCGAGGGGACGGTGAAGAATTATATCACCACGATACTTTCGAAGGAGAATCTGTCCCATAGAACGGCGCTGGCGGTGTATTACCTGACGGGGAAGAAGGCATAAAGGCGAAAATAAATGCGCGGCTGGTGCAGTATGGAAGCTTGCAGAGAAAATACCCGGAATGGATCCGACGAAAGCGTATAACCAAAGCCATGGAGTCCGCCTGGAAAATAATTGGACTAAAAGTAATGGGAAAAAAAGAATGGATACAACACAATATGCTAAATATTTGTTTCAAGTTAGTATGTTGCAAAAAGTGGCAATTAAAAAATCAAATGACTGGAAGCAGGAAAAATTCCGGTTTGCATACAGCAAAAAAGTGATATACTGTATTTGGGGTGGTGAGGAGATTACCGGACGCTGACGGGACATGAAGAAGCGATTGGCATATTGGCAAGGGTGCGGAAACGGAGGGAATAATGATTTCGGCAGAGGAAGCAATCGAACGCCTGAAAAAAGGGAATGAGCAATATCTCTCGGTTGATACCTTTCATACAGATGTATCAGCTACGGTGCTGGAACACTTCGCCAGAAATGGACAACAGCCGTATGCGATCATTGTCGGATGCTCGGATTCCAGAGTGATTCCGGAAAGGATCTTTCATGCGGCAATCGGAGATCTTTTTACAATCAGAGTGGCAGGAAATGTGATCGATGATCATCAACTGGGAAGTATAGAGTATGCTGCGGGGCATCTGGGGACCAATCTGATTCTGGTATTGGGACATACACAGTGCGGTGCCGTTACGGCAGCGATCCATCATAATCCGGATGGATATATCAGGTATATTACGGATGAGATCAAACGGGCCATCGGACAGGAGGATGATGACTACAGGGCGGCTGTTCTTAATGTGAGGCAGAGTGTCAGCATCATCGAGTCGAGTCTGGAAATCCAGAAGGACGAGGAACATGGGTTGAAAGTCGTTGGCGCAGTGTACCGGATCGAGGACGGGAGGGTCGAGTTCGATGTATAGCATTTGAAAGATGTTTAACTTTTGTCCGATATTGGATACGAACATGTATGTGAATTTGGCAGGATAACGGACCGGAGAGGCTATAAGTAAATGCAAAGCTGACACTGATTATGAAAGGAAGGTGCATTATGGAAAAAAAGAAACAGCTTACGATCGCTTTGCCGCAAAGAATTGATACCACAAATGCCGAGAAAGTATCGCAGGAGCTGAAAGCTGCCATTTCTGCCGGGGATGACAGTAATGGGATTTTGCTGGACGCGGACGGTCTTGAATACATTTCAAGTGCCGGATTGAGGGTGCTACTCAGCCTGAAAAAAAACGAAGCAGAGTTATCCGTGATAAATGTATCGCGAGATGTGGCTGAGATTTTTGAGACCACTGGATTCGATCAGATCCTTGACATTCAGAAAAAGAAGAGGGTGGTTTCTGTGGATGGCTGCGAAGTGATTGGAAAGGGATACTGCGGTACGGTTTATCGTTTGGATCCTGAAACCATTGTCAAGGTTTTCCATGGCGCAACGGAGGAGACCCTGGCCGGAATTGAAAATGAAAAAAACATGGCGAGGCTGGCGTTTGTGAGCGGAATACCGACGGCGATCTCTTATGATATTGTCCGGGTAGGTGATTCTTACGGCTCGGTGTATGAACTCTTAAATGCCGTGACCTTTAATGATCTGGTGATCAAGAATCCCGGCGACCTGGACGCCATTGTGCAGCAATATGTTGGTTTCTTAAAGCTTGTTCACGATACGGAGATCAATACACCTCTGCTTTCTTCTGCAAAAGCAAAATTTTTTGACTACCTGGAGGCAGTCAGGAAAACGATTGGAGAATCTCTTTATTCCTCTTTGAGAAATCTGATCGAGAGCGTAAGGGACAGCCATCGTGTTGTACATGGAGATCCGCAAATGAAAAATATCATGTTGGCGGATGGCGAGCCGATGCTGATCGACATGGATACCTTATGCGCGGGGGAACCCATCTTTGATTTACAGGCCATCTATGTGACCTATGTTGCCTATTCAGAGGACGATCCGGGGAATTCCATGGACTTTTTGGGCATAAGCTTTGAAACATCCAGGGAGATTTGGGATAAGGTGTTTGCCTGTTATTTTGCAGAGGGTTATCCCGGGGGCAGGGAAGCGGTGCTTCGCAAGATTCAGGTTCTGGCTTACATCCGTTTCCTCTTCCTGATCGTTACCAGTGATACGGCGGATGACCCGCTTGGCAGGCTGCGTATCGAACACACGAAACAAAAACTCTCTGAGCTCACCGAATTGTGCGATGACTTAAATATCTGACTGCACGATTGAATTTTAGGAATTCATTTCCAATTCTGTTTGGGAGTGCCTGTACATGATATCTACCATGATATCTACATAGGAGAGATTGTGGAGATCCTAAGGCAGGTGCGGTGAGGCGGAAGGTTTATGACTTGGAAATATTCCGCCCTGCCGCGGAGTCCGGTCACAGGACCGTCCATACGGCGAAAGATGATTAAGGAGAAAATAAGAAATGATCAGCAGAGAAGAAGCATTTATCCTTTTAAAGAAATACAACAAGGATCCTTTTCATATACAGCACTCGCTGACAGTGGAAGCAGTTATGAAATGGTATGCAAAAGAACTTGGATATTCAGACGAAGCGGAGCACTGGGGCATTGTAGGTCTGCTTCATGATATCGATTTTGAGTTATATCCGGAGGAGCATTGCCTGAAAGCGCCTGAGCTTTTAAAAGAAGGTGGGGTGAGCGAGGATATCATTCATTCTGTTTGCTCCCATGGTTATGGTATCACGGTTCCTTGTGGTGTGACTATCGATGTAGAGCCTGTGCATGAGATGGAAAAGGTTCTTTTTGCGGCAGATGAGCTTACCGGACTTATCTGGGCTGCGGCTCTTATGAGACCATCGAAGAGTACAAAGGACATGGAACTGAAATCATTGAAAAAGAAGTATAAGAGCAAAGGTTTTGCTGCAGGATGCTCCCGAGAGGTTATCGAGCGCGGCGCAGAGCAGCTTGGCTGGCAGCTTGACAAGCTGCTCGAGATGACCTTACAGGCTATGGCGGCATGTGAAGATATCATCAATGAGGAAATGGCGAAGGAGCAGTAAAAGAATAATGGGTGAGAAGCATGGAACGAACATTTGAGACACATGAAATAAGAGAGCAAAGGGAACTTGACGGCTTATGGGACTTTTGGACAAAAGAGTCAAGAGCAGATCTTCAGAAGGTCATGGTACCAAGTGTATGGGAGACCTATCCGGGATATGAAAGGTACAGAGGAGATGGTCATTATGAGACAACCTTTGAAGGAAAGGGGGATTACCGCCTTGTATTCAAGGGAGTCAGTCATACCGGAGATGTATTTGTGGACGGAGAGAAGGTCGGAACACATTACAATGCCTTTACTCCATGGGATGTAGTTATTTGTGGTTTGAAAGCCGGGGTACACAGGCTTAGGGTGGATGTCTGCAACGCATTTAATGAGGAGTCATCACTGCACATCCCCAATGATTACTATACCTATGGTGGTATTAACAGACCCGTTATCCTTGAGAAAATAAGCAGAGCATTCATCCGCTATATCCATATTAATACGGTAAAAGAGAATAACCGCTGGAAAGCTGCAGCAAAGATTGCAATCGAAAACACAGGAGGTTCCTTTGATGCTGTGCTCACTGCCGGAATTAAAAATGAACAGATGGTATCGAAAAAAATAAATATAAAGGAAGGTCTGAGTGTAGTAGAGACAGAGCTTTTTTGTGAAAATCCCATTGAATATACCTCTCTAAATCCGGTACTTTATCAGGTATCAGCCCGGCTTTATTCGGACGGTGCGGTTCTCGATGATCTGATTGACAGGTTTGGCTACAGAGAGATTTCTATCCGCGGCAATAAAGTGTTTTTAAATGATGAGGAAATACGGATAAGGGGGGTTAACCGTCACGAGGACCATGCACTTTTTGGCTGCGCGATACCGCCCCAGGCAATGCAGTATGACCTCCTGCTTGTAAAAGATATGAACGGCAATGCTATTCGTACCTGTCATTATCCTAATGATGAAAGATTCCTTGATTTGTGCGACGAGCAGGGAATATTTGTCTGGGAGGAAGGACATGCGAGAGGCCTTAATGAAGAACAAATGGCACATAAGAATTTTCGCAGCCAGAGCAATAACTGTATACGGGAAATGATTGAGAATCATTATAATCATCCGTGCATATTTACATGGGGAATACTGAATGAGTGTGCCAGCTTTTCCAAATTTGGAAGGGAAATTTATAAGGAACAGTTTGAGCTTATAAAAAGTCTTGATGATACACGTCCGACAACTTTTGCAAGCTGTCATTTTGAAACGGATATCTGCCTTGATCTTCCGGATATTGTTTCCATGAATATATATCCTCTGTGGTATTTTGATGAGTTACCTGAAACGCATCTTAAGAGGGTATATGAATGGATCCAAACCACCGGTGGCGCAGGCAAACCGGTAATTATAAGTGAGATTGGCGCCGGAGCTGTTCCGGGATATCATGCGCCCGGGGCACCAAAGTGGTCGGAGGAGCGCCAGAAAATGATTCTTTCGGAACAGCTTGAGGCAGTGCTGGAACATCCGGATATTACGGGAGTATTTATTTGGCAGTTTGCCGACGGCAGAGTCGGGGATGAAAACTTCTATGCCCGCCCGCGCTGCATGAACAATAAAGGAATCGTGGATGAATACAGAAGACCCAAGGCTTCATATGAGGTTGTTCGGAACATATATGCAAAGTGGTAAGTATTAAGTATTATCATCGCATATAAAGTCATATTTTCCGGCATTAAGGTTTTTATCTGTAATATCAGGAAATGGAGATATACACGGCGTTTATCTGTTATGATCTCGCCGGTGCGGAGCTGCTTGAAAAATGTTAAAGATATTCTTATTCCTTCTGAGGGAAAAAAGATACATGTATATCCGATGGATTACTAGGAATTTTGTCTTGCAACCGATAAGAATTATGAAATACTAAGGGGGCTTGCAGCATCCGGAAAAATAGATTTTATAAAGAGACAGATTATTGGTCTATATGAGGATGATTTCAAGAAAATCGATCCTTCCGGACGAATGTCGGCTTTATATCATTCTATTCCTGCCCGGCTTTCAAAGGATTCAAAAAAATAGAATCACTACAGCGATAGGAAAAAGGAATAATACAAAAGCTGAAGAGTTACTGTATGATCTGATTGACTCTCGTACGGTTATACCATGCTATAATTCTACAGATCCCAGGTGTGGTTTGACCGATACAAGTTTTTTTTGATGACGGAACTGTTCGAGTTGCCGGGAATTGCGCTTTTGGTAGTATCTGATAATTCGGCATCGGGAGCAGCTTTGGTAGGCCGCACTCCGGAGCAACAAAAGCAGTAAATGTTTGTTTTGGTAATGCAGATGAACCGGTATTTGGGAGGAAAATTGAATCTGAGATATCATATGGAAAGATTATGAAGCGTGAGGATTGGAAATGAATAATGTGTGGTCGGAGCATGTACAAGGGATTATGACTTTATATTTAAGTCGAAAACTTAGATTTGATGATATTTTCTTTGAGCAGTATAGCAGTGTGTTTCAGTTGAATCCCGAAGCAAATCTCAAAATTCTTGAGATAGGCTGTGGCCCCGGAGCACTTGCGGAAGCACTTCACAGATGGTATCCAAAGGCGGAGATCACTGCCGTTGACAGAGACACCAACTTCATTTCTTTTGCACAAAATAATATAGCAGGAGTTACCTTTATGGAAGGTGATGCCACAAGACTTCCTTTTGCGGATAATTTGTTTGATGTAACCATTTCCAATACAGTTCAGGAGCATGTGAAACCGACTGCATTTTGGGGTGAGCAAAGGAGAGTGTTAAAGTCTGGTGGTATATGTTTGTGTCTTTCCGCCAGAAAAGGATTACATTGTCAGGCGCCATGTCTGGAAATGACTAAAGAAGAAAAAGCTTTGTGGGATAGCATTCCGCAGACAGAATCTGAACTTGAAAAATATGGAGTATGTCAATATCCTATGACCGAAGCGGAATTGCCGGCCTCTATGGAAGAAAATGGTTTTTCTGATGTTACGACCGGATATGCAGTAATCGATCTCACGCCGGATGCCCGGAAGTATTCCTCACAAATGGCAGAACTTATGATTGAATCAAAAAGGCAGAATGATTTGGAAGCCGTAAGATCTGCTCATCATGAATATGATGATAAAGTGGTCGAAGCCATCAATGCCAAGTATGATGAGAGACTTCGTTTGTATCACAATGGGATAAAACAATGGGACACTTCTGTTTCTTTGACAATGATCGTTCGAGGAATCAGACAATGACTATCCTTGTAGATGATAACACTCCCGTGATAACAATTTGATAACATTAGCTGATACAGTCCATGCAATATGGACTGCTGAAACCAAATGAAGTCAAATCGTAACAGAAAACCCTAACAAAAATGTTTAAGACACAGGTTAAGTTAGGGAGTTTGAGTAACGGATAGAAATGCCGAAAGCCTGTATTTATGTGGGCTTTCGGCATTAAAAATAGGAAATAGCTCCAATTTGGCTCTATTAAAATTAAGGAATGGGATATGATCGAAATATATACATATAATGCGGGATGTGGAGATTGTTTTAGAGTTAGATTTATCGGAAAAAGTGGAATGGCACATAATATTTTGATTGATACAGGTACATATAAATTTGGTCAAGATTTTATAAAAATATGTGAGGACATAACAAAGGAAGGGGAACGAATAGATTATTTATTTTTGACGCATGTAGATGTCGATCACATTGGAGGATTGTTATATGCATTTAGGAAGCAAGTTAAGTTTTCTGTTGATCATATAGTTATGAATCATCCTAAGAATATAAGTACTGTTCCAAGCGGGTATTCTCATTCCGCAAATCAGAATGATGAAATATTTAATACTTTAAAAAGCTATGGAATTATAGGTGAAAGTGCAAAAAAAGGAGATAAGTTTCAAATTGATGGTGCTTGTATTTCTATAATTGCACCAAATAAAAAGCATATAGAGAGTGTATTTCCGGATTTTGGTGGATATTCTTATGATTCTGGGGCAAAAAGATCTGGAGATTTACAAGAATTGATGGATGAGGACATTCTACAGAATGATTCCAGCGTAAACAATGCCGCAAGTATTGTATTTGTTTATGAATATGACGGAAAAAGAATATTGTTTACAGGAGATGCCCATTCGACAGATATATTACAAGGAATAAATGATTACAGTAAAGAGAAGGGCTATTTTACACCTATTTCCTTTGATATAGTAAAGATACCCCACCACGGTAGTGCGGGAAATATTTCGCGAGGATGGGCGAAATATATAGATTGCCATAAATTTATAATAAGCGCAGATGGAAATAGGCATCCCGATAAGCAAACCATAGCGAAATTGTTAAAATGGTATGATAAAATAGAAATACTCAGTGCACAAGATTGGTGGAACAAAGGGTACATAACTCAAAATGATGTTCAGCAATACATAGAGACAGACAAACTGTATTTTGTAAAGAAAACAGGTGAGAAAATAGAAATAATATGATTATAAGGTGGTGAAAAATTATAATGCGTAAACCAACCATAGGCAGGGATGATTTGGTTACTTGGTGTAAACAAAACAATAAAGAATACTTACTAACCGAATGGGATTATGAAAAAAATGAATTAAATCCGGAGGATTATTTTCCCAAATCCGAAAGAACCGTAATGTGGAAATGCAATAAAGAACCGCATAGCTACCCAGCACCTATCTGCTTTAGAACAACAAGCAATACTGGCTGTTGCTATTGCTCAGGACAACGTGTATT
>CAJOPP010000306.1 GCA_905236365.1 uncultured Lachnospiraceae bacterium | reverse complement strand
GTAAATACCGGATGGAACGGAACCGGCAAGCGTATCTCTATCAAGGATACCCGTGGAATCATCGATGCAATCTTAAATGGTGATGTAAATAAGGCACCGACCAAGAAGATTCCTTACTTTGATTTTGAAGTTCCGACAGAGCTTCCTGGAGTAGATCCTGCAATCTTAGATCCTCGTGATACATATGCAGATGCTGCTGAGTGGGAGACAAAGGCGAAAGATCTTGCAGATCGTTTCATTAAGAACTTCAAGAAATATGAAGGAAATGAGGCTGGTAAGGCACTTGTTGCTGCAGGTCCTCAGTTGTAATAAAAAGATAAATTGTGATATTCGAAGGACCGCTGTGATACAGCGGTCCTTTTTTCCGTAAGCAGAGGGAACAAACAGACTTTATATTGGTCAATTTGTTTGTATATAATTTAGAATGGTCTCAAAATCTCCCGGTCCGACATCCAAAAATGACTTGTGAAAGTCTGATTCCGAATATCCATCTGTCCGTTCACGCCGGTATTTGTCTTTACATTCCAGAATTTCCAGATACCCGATAAAATATCGAAGGTAGACTGCAGGAGATTCTACGACATAAGCATAGACCTCCGGGGCATAATAACTGTTAAATCCATTGTCTTTAAATAATTTGTCTACATCTTCGATTGTCCAGTTTTCGTAATTGACGCCCATGTCGATTCGGGAACAGAGTGCCAGGTTCATAATGGTATCGGACTGATAAAGCTTGCACAGAGAGTCTCCTTTTAATGGATATTTCAGAAAATGAAAAGAGTTGATTTCCACATAGGTTGCCCAGCCTTCTACATAGCCGGGGTAATCTAACAGATGCCGGATCAGGAGTGGATTGGTATTGTTGAAGTAGACTGTCTGGTAAAGATGTCCCGGAAAGCCTTCATGAGCGAGAGTGGTGAACAGATTTCCTTTCTCTTTGCTTGTGTAGAGTTTATTAATGTAAATGGTATTATTTTCATAATCGTCAATCGCAGGAATCATATAAAAAGCCGGACTTAGAGATGTGGCGAGGCTGTCAGGAACCAACTTGATCCGATAGGCGGGAGTCTTTGCAAGTGGGGGATAGTCTTTTCGCATCATAAGGGATAGTGCTTCCAGGATTCCCTGTGGAGATTCGTAACAGGTTTCCAGCGGATGATCCACATAGTAAAGATAGGCTGGCTGGTCGGTCAGTGTGATCTGTAGTACATTGCCAAGGGTTTGTTTTAATGTCTCTTCTGTCATCTGAATCAGTTCCGGAACAGAACGGTCGGTGCCGGTGTTACTTTTTACAAGAAGATCGTAGTAGGCAGCACCGTTTGGTAAGGTAGAGAGACCGTAGGGGGTGTTTGCGGCTGGAATGTATTCCTGATTGACACTGTAACTGGAAGAATCGGAAGTGGTGTCGGAGGTCTTGTCGGTAATGTTAATGGAGGTAGTTGCAAGCAAGCTATCTACATATCCCAATAATTCCCGATAGGCAGGAAGGATATATTTTTGCACCGCTTTCTTATTTTGGTTACAATATGCAGATCTTTTTTTCTTTGAGAGTTCCGATATCTCCCGGAGGCGTTGCTCAAACGTTTCCGTCAGGCAGTTGTCTTCCTGTTCAAATCCTTCTAACATGGTTTCTAACCCATCTTTTGTGCTTTGCAGTAGAAAAGACGGAGTAGTATATCCCAGTTTCGCCCGGTGCTTTTCATAAGCAATGATATGGTGAAAATATTCGGGAATCCGGGAGAGAAGAGATAAATAAGTTCTTATATTCTCTTCGTTATGAAGCGGATATTCTCCCAGTGTAACCGGCAGTTTTGCCTGGACACCGGAGCTGCTTCCAAGTAAATCCTCATAATAAGCATAGGCACAGAGTTGTTTGTTCAGATCGAATTGCTTCTGCAACAGGGAATAGGTGATCTGCTCCTGTTTGTCCAGGGTATTACAATCAAACCGCTCCAATTGATGGGACAAAAAGGACAGGGTCTTTTCATCCGATTGTTCTTTTTTTTGTTTTTCATAACCGGAAAAGGTAAATGTGGTCAGGGTGGAGGGCAGCTTCGGAATCCCATAAGAGGATGGATCCTTTAATGTATAGGCTGTGGTGATGGAGTCTGAGGTCACTTCGTAGCGAAACAAGGCATCCGTAAATTCTGAAAAAGAGGAAGCCTGTTCCATTTCCTCTAACAGGCTGGTATGGTAGCTGTCCCGTTCTGTCGGGTGGATTTTGTGGAAGACATAGAGGAGACAAAAAAAAGATAGGATAAGAAAGGACAATATAGTAATAAGACGTTTATGGGAGGATAGGTGCTGCATGGAGTTTCCAAATCCGATTTTTTTCAGTATATGATGGGGAGCAGGGAAATATGATGATCATATATGATTCACCAGTCAAAACGCCCTATTTCTGTGAGTGGACTTTTGACTGGCAAATCATATATTTTACTTATCCTGTATCTATTCAGCAGGACGGTAAGATACGCGACAGGCATGGTGCTGCCTGAACAGTAACACAATTTACCGTTCAAAAATGTGAAATTTTATTCTTGTAATACAAGTACAAAAAGAATATTATATCATTAGGGGTGATTACACATTGAAATCAATGCAGTTGCTTATTGATTTTCTTTCTTTATAGAGAATCCTATTCACTTTTTTTTGCAAGAAAGATCTACAGAAAGCAGCTGTAATTTATGGGGGAAGTGGGGGAAACAAGTGTGTATGTCATCCGCGATAAAATTATTTTACGGAGGGTATTATTGATGAAAAGAACTATAACAAACATGATTTCTTGTATTTTTTTGCTAACGCTATGTCTTTTTTGTGTCCCATTGAAAGCGGATGCCGCTGCTATGTATGGGGATTGGGAATACACATATAACAGCACAGGCATTACCATTGTAAAATATCATGGTAAAGTTAATTACGGTATAGGTATACCACAAACGATAGACG
>CAJOPP010000305.1 GCA_905236365.1 uncultured Lachnospiraceae bacterium | reverse complement strand
GCAGGAGGAAAGGAATTTCCTGTTTACAGGGAGAACGTGGATTTCTGGCAGGAATCTTATCCGGCAGTGGATGTTGATCAGGAACTGCGGGAAATGAAGGCCTGGTGCATTGCCAATCCTCAGAAATGCAAAACGGAAAAAGGCATCGGCAACTTCATCATCAACTGGCTCTCCAAAGAACAGGACAGCGGCAAGCACTCTCCCAACGCAAAACCCCGCCAACCTTTTCAGCCAACCGAGTTTTAAATAATCAGAACCGGGATACCTGAATGGTGTATCTCGGTTCTAATTGTTTATTCATTTAATTTCCAACGTTAAAAAAGAGGAAGGGCTAATAGCTGGACTTTGTTTGTTGGCATTACTCTCCAAGATGATAACTAATTAACGCTTGAACATTGTTTGGCAAAATACTTTGCTTGAAGGGTTGGAAGCTATTTCTTTATAGGCTCATTCTTTGCGCTCTATTCGTCTGGAGATATATAAACAAATGCTTGTGCTTTTTCAACTTCAACGTGATGGGTAGAATAGTATTTTAACATATCATTATCAACATATTGCTTGACAGTGACAGTGCTTTCAGGATGAATTCCAAGTGAGCTATAGGAATTGCTATCTACATATATTAAATTTTCTTCCTTATCGTAAAGAACGACAGTTACATATGCTCCATACAATATATCATTAGATGTATTCGTAAATGTCACATATATATAATTGTCAAAATCTCCTTTAAAATTAAATACCGTCTCACAAGGAATCAAATTTAACTCACTCCCGCGCTCCCTAGTTTCAAATGAGATTTTATAGTCTGCGACATCACTGTTCTTCAAATTGCTTTCCCAAACAGAGTCACGAACATAAACAAATTCACCTGGTTGTAATAATACGTAGCTGGGACAAGAAGTAACATAACTCTCAGATACAATTATATCATCGTCGTCTGAAAAACCAACTAACTTCCCACTTCCCAATCCAATTGGTTCATCTCCAACGTTTTCAACCTTTGCAAAAAAGTAGGCATTGTCGTCAGCATCATATTCAAGGAATGATTTTTCTGTTATTTTGATTTTCCCTTCTGCTGAAGCAGAAATTGTTAAGCTGCTAAATAATAAAAGCAAAACAGTAAAAACAGAAATCAACTTTTTCATATGCTTTTCCTCCTCATATTAACCAATGGCTGAATTCATATAAACATCCGTTATCTTTTGTGCTTCTTCCATATAGACCGCGTTAAGTTTCTCTGCCCACTCCATATACTTATCTGAGGTTCCCGGTGCTTTAAGCATCATATACTGAGCCATATCTTCAGTTCCCTTCACAGATATTTCAGCCAATTTACTCACCTTTTCATTTGCAAGTGTTGCAAGGTCGTTTATGCTTTTCCCTGCAGCATTTGCCTCTGTTTTATACTCTTCAATTAATGCTGGCGTAGTAGCTTTAATCTTTTCCGAATAGCTAGAATAAATCTCCTCATAGCTCTTCCACGAGAAAGAAGAAAGTGAGGATGTTCCTTTCTCTTTTAGAAAAGAACTATACCCTGACAAGATAGTAGAAAGAGTATTACTTATTTCATTATCTGAAGAACGCAAAAAAGCAAATATTCCCCCTCCAAGAATAATCACCAGAAGAAGCCAACACCAATATGAACGAGTAAAACTTCTCCTGTTAATATTTCCTCCACTAAAAGTAAAAATAATCAAAAATACCCAACCAACAATTGGAATTGCGTAAAGAATACTAAGTCCTACATAAGCCCAAGCACCTAACGGACGGTATTGGTTTGGTCCCTCATAATTTCTCATAGCTTTTCTCCTTTCAGTTCATTTCAAGTTCACAACTACCGGATGAAATTTTGATCGCTGTTTTATCTTCCAACTTAATTGAAACGGAGTCGCCACTCTTTAGCGAAAATGATTTTAAAACTGTTCCATAATCTCCTATGATTTCTACTTCAGTTGTAATCACTTTTCCCATTACCCCTCCAAGAGAACCCATTAAAGAACCAATTCCATCATCATCTCCTAGACTACTATACATACTTCCTAATGATGAATACAAATCACCATAAGTATCTCCATCCGTTTCAATACATGTGATTTTGTAATTTCCGGGAACAATATCGACACCGACAATGAATTTGCCCTCTCGAAGTGTCATTTTTTCTACGAGAAGGCCTCTGTTAGCCATCTCATCCTTAATTTTTTCATAAAGTGAAATAAGATTTCCGTTATCCAGCACTGTAAGGTCTATTTCATCAGCATATACTGGTACTGTAAATAATACAACAGACATAATAACTATAATTGCAATAGAAACGATTCTTTTCATAACTCCTCCTAAAATAATAAAAATGACATAAAATGAATGTATTTCTTAATTTTCTATATTATTTACTCCTTCCTTTTTATATAGTTTAACGCGAAAGGATAAAAGCAGCAAAAAATGCGCAGCCGAAGCTACGCATGAAAAATGCATAAACCCCGATTGCTGCGACACAACTTCAATATACCAGAAAGCATATGAAAAGGAGCATGCATTTTTACCGAAGGTAAAAAGCACGCTTTCTGGTATAACAATCCAGAATAATATGAAGTTATGTCGCACTTAGAGTTTATCAAAATAGACACGGAAATGCAATATTTTTCAAGAGAAAATGAAAAATATTTACTACAAAGTTAGCATCAGTTAGAAGGAACCTATACCTACAACTTAAGGTTCTGATATTTATTCAGTAATTGTTCTTTAAAAGATGCTTGACATGTGGGATTTATCCCACTATAATAGTGAAAGGTTATGACGTCTAACGTTTCCTTCGAAATTGAAGTCTACGAAAAAGAAGATGGCCGGTGCCCATTTAATGAATTTCTAGATTCATTATCTCCAAAGTTGCAAGCCAAGCTTCTCCGTGATCTTGATTTACTGGAAGAATTTGGTAATGAACTTCGTGAACCATTTTCAAAGCACCTTCAAGACGGGATATTCGAATTGCGAACAAAATTTGCTTCTGATATAGCCAGATCATTATACTTTTTCTTCGATGGAAATGTGATTGTTCTGACTCATGGCTTTGTTAAGAAGCAAAACAAAACCCCAGCCGCAGAAATACGAAGAGCAAAAGATTATCGTAAAGACTGGTTAAGGAGGAATTACAAACATGAATTATAAAGATCTTAAAACAAAGTATCTTCAAAATCCGGAAGTAAAGGCGGAATATGATGCTCTGGATCCTGAGTATCAGTTTATCCGTGCGATGATTGCTTGCCGTAATGAGAAATCTCTATCTCAGCAAGGGCTGGCGGATCTCACCGGTATTAACAGATCCGATATTAGCAGGCTTGAAAACGGGAATGCCAATCCTTCCCTAAGGACAATGAAGCGGATTGCTGATGGGCTGGGGAAAAAGCTTGAAATCCGTTTGGTTTAATTTCTGACCTTTCCATTCTCCAAAACCGTTTTTTTCTTTGAGGCAGCGTAATTCAAAGGCAGCAGATATAATCAGAACCGGGATACCGGTTTGCGTATTCTGGTTCTGGGTTTTTATTATCATCTCAGACTTGACTTTGCTCTCATTCTGTAGTACACTGCACTACAGAAGGAGGGTGATTTTTTTGGCTTTTTCGATCAGATTGACGGAAGAGGAGCGCGCACTTGCTGACAGTTATGCAAAAATACATTCCTACACCCTGGCAGAAGCATTCAAGCGGGCATTATTTGAAAAAATAGAAGACGAGTATGACATTGCTCTGGCAGAAGATGCTTACCG
>CAJOPP010000304.1 GCA_905236365.1 uncultured Lachnospiraceae bacterium | reverse complement strand
TTGTATTTCCTGACTGCTCACTGCTTCCCGGTGTTGTATTTCCTGACTGCTCACTGCTTCCCGGTGTTGTATTTCCTGACTGCTCGCTGTTTCCTGATGTTGTATTTCCTGACTGTTCGTTGCTTCCCGGTGTATTAACATTATCCTGTAATTGTTCCTGAACAGTGACTGTGAATACTGCCTTCTTTTCCGTACCATCCTGAGCCTTCACGGTAATCTTTGCCGTTCCTGCTGCAAGAGCCGTAATTTCTCCTTTGTTGCTTACCGTTGCAACATTCTTGTTATTCGATGAATAAGCTAACGTTTTAACAGTTGGTTTTTCGGGTCCAAGGTTGCATTAATTTTATATGTTTCCCCTACTTTTAATGTTACATCTTTTACATTCAGCTTAACAGACTTTACTCTCGTTCCTACCTTTACCTTCAGCGTCTTCTTTATCTTTTTGTTTGACTTCAAAGATACTGTGATAGTTGCACTCCCTTTTTTCTTTGCTTTCAGTTTGCCGGTTGTGCTCACCGTTACAACAGATGACTTACTGGATTTGTAGATTAGATTCTTCTTTGCCACATTTGTTTTGAGTTGATACTTTTGCCCCTTCTTTAATACAAGGGTTTTTGTATCTGGTTTTACAAACTCAATCTTGCTTGCATTACTCCCTGCCGCATCAGCAGTTGAAATATTACCGGTGCCATAAGGCGTGGTCAACATCATCACACCTGCTAAAAAAGCAGCGGCTGCTCTACGGGTTTGTCTCTTAAACTTGGTCATATTACCCTACTCCTTTTCTTTATTTTTTATCAGCCTACAGTTTAACGTTAAACCTATTATAGATTGAAACTACTTAAATGTCAATCAAATCCTTCATTAATTTTCAAGAAAAAAATTGTCAGGGTTACTGTTCAGACGCCACCGAGCGTGGTATAGTAGCAAGCAGAAATTTGTTTTAAAAAAGAGGACAAAGCCCAAGACATCGTTGAATTTTCATAAGAATCTGGTTGGAATAACGAACAAAATCCGTTATACAAATAGTTACCTGCTATGTATAACGGATTTTTTATTTATTCACAGAATATTCTCGGGGGGCACCCCCTAAATTTAAAAACTAAGAACCCACAACACTTCTTGAAGGGAATGTACAACATCACATCCATCTAGTACACTTTTATTTCCATCCTCTGTGTCCACAATCGATAATCTACTATTCACACGCTTTAATTCCTGATTGATCCATTCTATATTATCATCATTGGTTATATACAAAATCTTATTCAATACATCAAATAAATTTTTATTTGAACGAATCTTATCCAGGTTTCTTTGTCCAACCTCATAAATACTTTGATTAATCGCATCTACCGTAGCATATGATGATTGTTTTTTAGAATATTCACCTGTTAATAAATCCTTTTTGGTAATTTCGGTTCCATATACTACATTCACACAATTTCCTGAAATCATTATCGGCATATCTTCCCTAATCGGTTCTCCTATCAGATCAGATATCGTATCTTTTGATAATTTAATTGCAATATAAGAGCCACCATTTTCACCAATGGATAACTCTAAGCTCTTTATAACATCTTCCTCTGTGGCATAATCATTGATTTCGGCAACAATGTCTTCTACCGACATGATTGTCTGTACCTCATTCTGTTCCATATCTTCTCCTTTCTCAATATGTCTATTGTTAGAGATATGCACTACCTTTTCATCCTGGTCTTTGTTTTTATTCTGAATATTTTTTCCTGTTTTCTTTCCTATATTGTCTAGAGAAGACGGAACTTCTTCCGTTCTAATCATCCCAGTAACAGCTTCCGTCCCGGTTGCCTCAACAACCTCTTCCCTTGTATCTACTGCCGTTATCGCTCCTGTTCTGGTCGTTATCGCAACGGTTTCTATTCTGGTTGCAGTCGTGACAGCTTCTGTTTCGACTGCGGTGGCAGTTTTTTCTGTTCCAATTGTCGCAGTGACATCTTTCATTGTTGTTTCTACAATAACTGCTTCTGTAACCTTTTCCCCGGTAATTGCTTCCGTTGTGCTTTCCTCTGTTGCTGTTTCTGTTTCCTCGGCAACTGCTTCCGTTGTGCTTTCCTCTGTTGCTGTTTCGGTTTCCCCGGCAACTGCTTCCGTTGTATCTTCCTCTGTTGCTGTTTCGGTTTCCTCAACAACTCCTTCTGTTGCCATTGACCGTACAGTTATTTCCGGCACCATCTCTGTTGTAGTTGACCATGCAGTCGTTTCTGTTGACCCGGTAGTCGCTTCTGCTGTAGTTGACCATGCAGTTGTTTCCGTTGACCTTGTAGCCGCTTCTGCTGTGGTTGACCATGCAGTCGTTTCCGTTGACCCGGTAGCCGCTTCTGTTGTAGTTGACCAAGTAGTTGTTTCCGCTGCGTTTTCTCCTGTAGTTGTTTCCTTTTCGGTTGGCCAGGTAGTTATTTCAATCCCGGTCTCCTCAGTGGTTTCTTCCGTCTCGGTTTCCCCTGTAGCTGACCAGGTAGTGGTTTCCGTTGTTACTGAATCTTTCTCTATGTTTTCTCCAACCGGAGCATTCTCTGTTATACCTGATTTGCCGGTTGTATTTATATCGGTCTCTGATATACCAGAATCCTGTCCCTTCTCTGTAGTAACAGGTGCAACATAGGTCTTATATTTCCTATATTCATCTCGTGCTACCCGATCCAATTGTTGATATATGGATGCCATTGCCTGTTGTTCTTCTGTTGCGACCCTGCCATCAGCATTCACCAAATCCATTGCAATATATCTTAACAACTCTACAATTAAGTTATACCCTTTCTTCTTTTCACCTTTCTGATGAAATTTTTCATCTGACCACCTGGCAAGAAGCATTGATTTTGGTGCTGATGATAAATACTTTCCTTGTTCAAGCTTATCAGAATTCTTCGCTAGAAAAATCACATCTGCTTGAGATAATTTGTATCCCGTAATCTCACTGATATAATTTACTTCCCTTACATCCAACTCTCCATCTGTTTTCGTCAGATAATATACATATTTTGCAATATCTCCGCGTAAAACAGATATGTACCGAATATTCTGCGCAACTATTTTATCTTCATGTCCAAATGTCTCTTCCGATAAAGTAAAATATTTTTCTAATATACGATATAATTGCTGCGTTTGCTGGGTTTGCATTACCTCTAATCCCCTTTCAAAAAATTACTAATTTGAATCATTATCATTTTTCGAGCATTTAAAATTTCACGTCACTTTTGACTCTATAAGAGCCACTCTTCTCATTTTACCATATTCTTCCAGTCCATACAATAATATTTTCCATTTACATTACAAATCCTTCAATACTTACAAAAGTTGTAAAAATTTTGATTCAAATTTAAAATTTTATACAAAAAAAGCAGGCTTTTTTATTGAAAAGCCTGTTTTTATATGCCTAAAGAACAATCCGGATTCTTGTTCCCAATTCTGTTCTTGACAAAATTTCAAAATGTCCGCCATGCATATCCACAATCCACTTCGCAATCGACAGACCCAGTCCGGTTCCCGAATAGCCACGGACCTCATCGGAACGGTAGAATCGGTCAAACATGTGCACTACATCCGATTCTGCCATACCAATACCTGTATCCTGAACCTGAATATATGGTTTTTTATTCTTCGTCCTGCCAATTCCCAGAATGATTTCATCCCCCTCTTTTGTATACTTTGCAGCATTATCGATCAGAATCCTCACTGCCTGTTTTAACAATGTTAAATCTGCATTTACGACAATCGGCTCAAGCTCATCCGCATTACGTAGCCGATAAAGATGTTTCTCATCGATCATAAAAGACTCCTCGTAAATTTCCTGCATCATGTCATTTAATTCAATCTGTTCCAGCTTCAATTTCGTTCTGCCACTATCTCCCCGAGCTAAAAATAATAATTGCTCCACCAGCTTGTTCATATGTTCCGCTTCATTTGAAATAGCGTGAATCGACTCCTCTAGCACCTGCTTATCTTCACTGCCCCAACGCTCCAGCATATTCGCATATCCCTGGATCACTGCAATCGGTGTTCGAAGTTCATGAGAAGCATCATTAACAAAACGTGCCTGTTGACGATTTGTCTCCCGCATTCGAATGAGAAGATTGTTCATAGCCGCCTCAATGCCGGCAAGATCGGAGTCATTTAAGGATAGCAGCATTTCATCTTCCGGCCGGATTCGATCAATCGCATCCTCCAATTCTGCAAACTTACTCCCATCATTGTAAGTCATACGGCTTAATGCATCTGCCCGCAAAGCGATTTCGTTGATAGGACTTAATATTTTTTGAATGGTTCGATTCATGGAATAGGTACCCAGAAAAATGTGAAAAATCAACTGCAGGATCAACAATACTACCAATATACCCAAAATTGCACAACATGCCTTTGAAGCATTTACCCGCACAATTTCTATATCATCCTCTATAATCTTATACGTCAGACTGGATAGTCCTGATTTCATGGAAAGACTCCGATGTCTATTCCATTCAAAATTCCCTAATTCCTTTATCTCCTGTAAATATGCCCATCCACATGACAGAACCAAAAACAGCAATAAATCTCCCTGAAGTATCAAACGAAGTTTGCTGCCGGCAAGCTGCCAAAGTAATTTTCTGGTAATGGATGAGACGCGCTTTGTCTCTGTATTTCGTTTTGCTGAATGTCCCATCTTATATCTCCAATCTAAGGTAACAACATACGTCACCTTACATCTCAGGTATTAGCATACACTCCTATCCATTATGTTTCATATAGCAGGTTCCTCTGTACGGATCACATAACCAACACCTCGTACGGTTTGAATCATCTTCACATCAAATACCTCATCAATTTTACTTCTCAGGTATCTCACATAAACATCAATCACATTGGTTTCCCCGATATACTCATATCCACATACCTTTTCCAGCAAGGTATCTCTCGATAGCACAATATCCTGATTCTCTAAAAGCGTCTCCAGCATAATAAATTCACGATTTGTCAGTGTAATTCCATGCCCTGCATACTTCACCTCATGTTTCCGAACATCCAACGTCAGTTCCTTCCAGCGATATATTCCTTCTTCCTTCAGGCTCTGTTCTGTAATTGAATCGTCCTCCGTCAATCCGGTATTTACAGAGATTCTGCCGTGCAGCTTTAATGCCACTCGAATACGTGCCAACAATTCTTCAATGGCAAAGGGCTTTGTAATATAATCTACAGCTCCGGCATCCAATCCGGATACCTTATCCATAACCGCATCCCTCGCTGTCAGCAGGATTACCGGAGTGGGCTGCTCTTTATTCAGTCGCCGCAAGACCTCTAATCCATTCAGGCCCGGTAACATGATATCAAGCAATATCAAATCATACACATTATTAATTGCCATATCCAAAGCTACCCGCCCATCTGTTGCTTTATCCACCGTGTAACCTTCATGGACCAGTTCCAACTCAATAAACCTTGCCAGTTTTTCCTCATCTTCCACAACTAAGATATGTGCTTCCACCTCTGCTCCTTTCCTACAGCCAAACCTACAATTCCAATGTCTCCATTGTAACAGATGCTTTTCACTGTTAGATTCATGCTTTTGATAAAAGACAGAATTGTATTTGATAGGTCCTTCAGCCGCCTACAGCAAGTGCAGGCGACTGAAGAATGAACTGTTACCTTTGATTTCTATAATTTGTCAAACTCCTGTTTTACATAATCAGCTGCTTCTGTTGCCTTCCCCATAACCTTATTTGCTTTTTCCAGATCTCCTTCGCCATCTAAACTGTAATGGAAATCAAAGAATAAGGAAATCAAAACCGCAATCAGAGTCACATGCCATGCAAACAGTAATATCAGTGCCACTGCCCAAAGTGGAAGTTTGATGACTTCTTTTCCTTTTCGTTCTACCCGTAATGTGTTATCACGAAGTTTCTCCCATACAATCTCACACAGATGCTTAAACTTCTCTCCAAATGATTTTTTTTCTTTATTCTTCTGTTGTTCCAATACCGTAGCCGGTACATCCTTATACTGAGTCTGCTGCTCATAACTTGTTGTAAATACGCTGCTTTCCGGTTCATTGACTTTTCCCTGCTTTTCCAGATACACCATTGCGTCCAGCAGATCACCATCACACGCTTTCAAAGCTTCTCTGGCCTCTTCATATGTTACATTTGCACGCTGTCTTAATTTTTCTACTTTTTCAAATTCTTCCATATCTTTGTACCTCTTTTCCTGAAATATTATTTTGTCGGTATGTCCTTCCGATAAGAATACTCTAACATTTCAGGATTAAATCATCTTTTGAGAAAGATTAAAATTAGATTAAATATTCATTTTCGTACGCAGCTCACAATTAATACGAGATACTACCTGAACAGTTATATCTCAGACAGAGATGACCCCCGCCTCTAAGCAAAGCGTAGGTGGGGCAGGAAACTAGTCTCAGGCGGGGTTCAATCTCCGTCTGAGATATACGCTCATTCGATTTTTCATACAGCCTCATAGTTCTCTGCCACCTGCACAAGCAGTTCCCGAATCGGAAGATGCTGTGGACAACTATCCTCACATTTTCCGCACTGAATACAATCCGATGCCTTTCCATGCCCATCAGCCACAGCAGTATTGTAATAATTGTCACCACGCTCATCGTGTCCATAGAGCAAATAGCGGTTCTGTGAACGGAACAGTTCCGGAATCACTATCTTCTTTGGACAGCCATCCACACAATACCGGCATGCTGTACAACCGATCTGTGGTTTATCATGTATCTGTTTTGCAATCTCCAGAACAATCTGCTTTTCATTATCATCCATTGGTTCAAAATCTGTCATCGTATGTAAGTTGTCTCTCATTTGTTCCTCATTACTCATTCCTGAAAGTACAACTGCAACACCCGGCAGCGAAGCCACGAACCGCAATGCCCAGCTTGCCTCACTTGCATCCGGACGGAGCTGTTTTAATTTCTCTTTTGCAAAATTTGGCAGATCTGCAAGTGCACCACCCCTGACCGGTTCCATTACGATAATCGGAATATGATGTTTCTGGCAGACCTCATAGACAGCCTTGGATTGCACTACCGGGTCTTCCCAGTCAAGATAGTTGATCTGGAGCTGGACAAAATCAATGTCAGGATGTTTTGTCAGAATCACATCCAACAACTCCGCATCATCATGATAAGAAAAACCGAAGTGACGGATTTTTCCCTGTGCTTTCATCTCCTGTCCCCAGGAAAAACAACCACTATCCTCATATACCGGATAAAGATCTTTCTCAATCGCATGGAGCAGATAAAAATCAAAATATCCTGCTCCCGTCTTCTGTAACTGCTCATCAAATATCTCCTGTGGTGTGACCTTTCCGCCCCGAAGTTCCCAGCCCGGCATCTTTGTTGCCAACAGAAAATCTTCCCTGTCATAACGCTCTACTAAAACCTTTTTCACTGCACGTTCCGAAAAACCGGAATGGTATGGGTACGCCGTATCAAAATAGCAAAATCCTTTTTGCATAAACTCATCTGCCATACGGCAAACCTGTACTGTATCAATATTGGTACCGTCACCATCTATGACCGGTAACCGCATTAATCCAAATCCCAACTTAGGAAGTTCTAATAAATTATCAATTTTCATTCCTTTCCTCCTCCTTTTTATATATGATTTTCCGGAACTGTTCAGGTAACATCTCGCATTAACTGCAAGATGTGTATGAAAATCCTCACTCACAAAAATGAGGTTTTGACGTAACAGTTCAACCTTCCACAATACAATTCCTATATAGCTAGTAAGAATTACTCTTAATCCACATTAATAGTCACAACCAGTTCGTCATCAACAACTTCCTCACTGTAGATACGCATATTGTCGGAAAGATTCTTCTTGATATGGTCATATGTATAATTCTGTACATTTCTTCCGTACTCTTTTTCAAATTCTGCAATATTTTGAAGCAGTCCCTCCGGATTGTCT
>CAJOPP010000303.1 GCA_905236365.1 uncultured Lachnospiraceae bacterium | reverse complement strand
TGCTATTCAGCTCACCGGCATAGGTGGATTTTCCGTTAAAGAACGTGCCGCCCGTACAGGTCGTAACCCCAGAACGGGTGCGGCATTAACCATTCCCGCATGTAAGGTTGTGACATTCACTGCGTCGCAGGCGTTGAAGAGAACCCTAAATGGCTAATGCAACATAATAACTGCTCTTTTTGCTGACCTCTTGTAATGGCGTGAATAATTTTACCATTGTTCATTTCGTGGGGTATTCCTTGAAAGGATCACATAAGTGGCAGGAAATGGGACAGCATAAAAAATCATTCTATAGCACAAAAGCCTGACTTGTATTAACTGAAGTAAACATCATTAACTATATCGAATTATGAAGGCATTATTATGCTGCACAGCTGGTGAAGAAGAATAACTTATAGACGTACTTTCGAGGAGATCTTTGGTTTGACCGACCAAGGAAACATATGGAAAATTCAACAAATGCCCTATCTTCTTTTGCCAAGACAGTGGCTGAGCATGCTGAAAACGTGATAAAGAGCACTGTCGGAAAGTGCGTCCTGTCTGACGTTCCTGTAGTGGGCTACATCTGCTCGATGCTGAAGCTTGGGCTTTCTTTTCGTGATTACAGGCTGGTCACAAGAATCGAAAAATTCCTTAACGGTATCTATCCACAGTTTGAAAAATCTACATTTCTACAAAAATTTAAGACGCCAGAAGACAAGAAGAGGTTGTGTACGACTCTTGTGAATGTCCTTGATGCTGTGGAAGAAGAACAAAAGGTGGACATGCTTATCAATCTTTTTCAGTCATTCCTGATTAACAAAATTTCATACAGTGAGTTTATGAGATTTTCTCATATTGTGACACAATGTTTTTACGATGATCTTGTCTGGCTTAAAGATTTTTCCGATACGCGTTTCGTACAGGATAATGTGGAACTCTACGGTTTGACGAGCACATGCCTAGTCGAGCCGTGTGGAGAAGACTTGGGTTTGATTGAAAATGGTGTGAATGTCGGTGGGGATAGCTACCGGCGTACAATGCTCGGGAACATATTTTGTGATACGGCGTTTACGTTTAATACTTTGCTGCCAAATAAGTAATAGGTTGAAGTATACTGCTCCTCTGCCGGCAGACAACTCAAGTTTCAATTCGGTTGGATTGCTCTCAAGGTCAAGCTCGGACGAAATATCCTGCCATGGCGGTGTCAGACCAAGCCCCAATGTCATAATTTCGTTAGCATTCATAGGCAGTTATACCCCCATTTGGGAGGCAACCGTAAACAACAGAGCTGCTGCAGTCAAAGTACAATGGCGTGGTTTTAATTCCACACGCCGCGTCGAGGAACCATTGTTTACAATATATCATTCCTTGCTATGTACAAGGATGTTCTGTAGCAGATCTCCTCTTCGGAACGTTGCAGCGAGCTGCTGTAGCGACAATTGATCTGTGTCCTTATATAATCCATCCAGAGCACTCCTTATATGATTCAACGCATTTGTGTAAAATGTTGAGAAATTGCTTTCCAAGCAATCCTTACACTGCGGGTAATTATGCATAGTAACTTCGCCAAATTGATCTCGAAGCTCCATGCCGATGATCATGGCTATATAGTGCGATGCATATGGAAGGAAATCCGGTGGGTTATCATCCTCAGGACGCTTACGCAGGTTCTCAACACGTCTAAAAATCAGCACCCCTATGACCGCTTGTGCCGCGTTAAGCCCAACAAATATTTTGTCGTAAAGTTTACCAAAATGCTCACGACGCATATATTTAGCCTGATGCGGGGAATGTCTCCATATGGCAAGTGCCGCTTCAGCGATGATAGTGCTGGCAAGCACATCACTACCTGTGATGCCATCTTCCCTATGGCGTCTATAGGTGAAGCCCAGTTGCTTTATGCCCAATTCAAGTTCCTTCTGACATTCATCGTTGGAATGGAGATCTGTAAGATCAACAGGATTTTGACTGTTTGTGGCAAATGTTATTGCGCGAATAATGTCTGTATCAGTTTCATTGATTTCATAAATCCGAACTAGCACAAAACAGGTTGAGAAATCTTGCTGAGTACATGTGTCTCCAAGCAATACAGTCGCAATCGTTTTTGAGGTCTGCCCGCCGTTGATAATACGGGCATCTTCAAGTTTTACAAGGTGATTTTCCTCTTGTAGGGCATTATAGGACATCTTATTACAGACAATAGTAATGCCATTATTAAGAAGGTAAAAATCGTCTCGTCGTTCTAAATCCATGAGTGTGGTTCTGATCGCTGAGTTAACACGGTTACCCTCAATACCAAGGAAACGTCGGATGTTACCTTCCAACAAATGATTGCCATACTTTTCAATAAGCCGTGCGATTTCCGCCACATTAACCTTACCTATGAGGACATCTTTCTCTCGAAATTTCTCATAAACGCTTTTCCCCTTCAGTTGCAGATTTGCATTGATTTTTGGAGGAGTTTTTAGAATTGAAATGATGCTGTCATGATTAAAATGCTCCCATGTTACCTGATCCTGTGGCAGATGCGCCATATCAATTTGTGACTGGGCATGCTTATCCCACATTTTTCCGTTATTACACAGGATCACATGTACCACAGGAAGATGACCATCCCGAATGAAAGAACGTACCTCTTCCAGCAGTGGTTTTAGCTTTGTATTGACATCAATTGTTTTAGAAGGGTCAAATATTTTATTGATGGTGGCAAGGGTCTTTTCAACAGCGTTTTCAGGAAAAGTGCGCTCACCCTCAAGATCTCGAGAATATTTCCCCTGGAATAGAGTAATATGAATCTCGTCGCCATCGGTTTCTTCAAAATACAAGCCATCAACGCCCGCATCCTGCCCACCATCGGTGAAGCAGTCTATAGCTTCCTGAATCGTTATTCCAAGTCGTTTTGCCATGCAGAAAATGATAAAGGCCGCGGACTTTCGTTTTTCTTTGTCAGTAGGATAGGGGAGAGAGGCTGCATTGCGCTCAATTTCACCCTCTAGCATTTGCTCAAGGATACTAGCATTGATGTTCATAGCTAAATTCCTCATTTTTTCTTCTGTCTATCAGTTTGTATAAGTCTTGTAAGGGTTGACGTAACATAACAATATATCACAAACGTTACTTGATATAATTCAGTCAAGTCTGAATAGAATATTACTACTGCTCAAAATAGCTTATGTTATACTCATTATCATTTGTTTTTTCAGAATTATCTTATTTTTTTGTATATTGTTTATTATCATATACATAAATATATTATTACAGTTATCAATATTAACTTCATTAAATAATATATCTTTATCTAGATCAATAATCATATTTACATATTTTTATGTACAATTTTAACATATTTTATTCTTCGTTGATAAATTCCTTCAGTTCTCGTCCGGCTTTAAAAAAAGGCAATTTTTTCTGTTTTACAGCCACTGGTTCACCAGTTTTAGGATTCCTTCCGGTATATGATTTGTATTCCTTAATTTTGAAGCTGCCGAAGCCGCGAATTTCCACACGATTATCAGCAAGAAGTGCATTCTTCATTTCACGAAAGGCTATATCAACGAATAAAACCGCTTCATTTTCAGGCAGATCTGCATGTACCGCAACCATGTGGGATAGCTCGCTTTTGTTCATAAGCGCCCCTCAATAATATGTCATCATTGCTGTCCGGCTAACGAGTAAAAAAAATGTCCAAAATCTCACTAAAATGTGTTACAAGAATTCATCACAAGTACTTGT
>CAJOPP010000302.1 GCA_905236365.1 uncultured Lachnospiraceae bacterium | reverse complement strand
GAGGCTATGCACTATGGTACACCTTGCGTAGCATCCAATGTCACCAGTATCCCTGAGATTCTTGGTGATGCGGGTGTCTATTTCTCTCCACTATACTCTGCAGACATGTATCGTGCCATCAAGAAGGTTATGGACGACCGCGACTGTAGAAAAGAACAGATTGCCCTGCGATATGCAGAGGTCTCACGTCGCCAGCAAAATGACTTACAAACACTGGTAAAAGAAATACTCAAAGAAGAAAAATCCATTAAATAGATGATAGCAAAAGTAATAGCATTTTATCTGCCTCAATTCCACACTATTCCGGAAAATGACTTATGGTGGGGGAAAGGGTTTACAGACTGGGTGAATGTCAAAATGGCAAAACCTCTTTTTGAAGGACATATTCAGCCTCGTATACCTCTAAACCATAATTATTATGATCTGAGTAACCCTGAGACACTCCGCTGGCAGGCAGACTTAGCCAGAAACTATCATGTCTACGGGTTTTGCTTTTACCACTACTGGTTTAATGGCAAATTATTATTAGAAAAACCCGCAGAACTTCTTTTAAAGAATAAAGATATCTACACTCACTTTTGTTTCTCATGGGCTAACGAGCCATGGGGCAGGACTTGGGACGGTAAGGGACATCAGATCTTAATGCCACAGAACTATGGGAGCAAGGATGACTGGAAAAAGCATTTCGACTATCTCTTGCCTTTTTTCATGGACAGCCGATACATCAAAGAAGACAACTGTCCCATGTTTTTGATATATAAATCCGCCAGTATACCATGTGCGGCAGAAATGATGAATTACTGGAACTCTTTAGCCCAAAAAGTAGGTTTCAATGGTATTCATTTTGTAGAAACATTAAGAGACGGCAAGTGTGATCCCAGAGCACTCCCTTTTAAAAACAGAGTGGAATTCGAACCTATTCGTACGAATATGCAGCAATCTTTCTTTGTGCTTAATTACAAACGCCTACGGAGGAAAGTCCTGGCTTTGGCAGACCGTTTATTTCATTTAAATATCCCATACAACAAGCCATTCTCCTTTTCAGAAGTTGCTGGAAATTCTTTAAAGAAAGAATCTCCTGTCGGCACTTATGGTGGAGTGTTTATGGGATGGGACAATACACCACGCCGAAATCTTGCCAGCACTATTGTTTTACCGCCCACTAAACAAGAGTTCTATGATTATATCAAAAATAAAATCGAGCAGACGAAAACCGTTTACAAAACAGATTATATATTTGTAAATGCATGGAATGAATGGGCAGAAGGTACAATGCTCGAACCTGAAGAACATGTTGGATACATGTATCTTGATGTTATAAAAGAAGTCATTACTACTAATTAGTTCTTAATAGACAAAATGAGAAAAATAGCCATTTATTGCGTTAACTACCATTCATATAATAGTCTCAAAAACTATCTTGAATCCATTGAGGTTGCTGCTAAAACGGCAAAAGAAGAAGTCATGCTGTCTGTGTTTGTTGCTGACAACACCACACCTGTTTCTGCTATCGATTATGATCCCCTGCATTTCACACTTCTTGTTTTGCCAACAGGTCAGAATATGGGATATTTCGGTGCTATTCGTTTTATCATGCAGAAACACAACCCTAAAGTTTTCGATTATATAATTATCAGTAATGTGGATATCTTAATGCAGCCTGATACTTTCAAACTGTTGAATTGCTATCAGACAACGGAAGACACAGGATGGATAGTACCTGCTATCATCTCACAAAACAATGGCGAGGACTTATGCCCACAAGCCACACACAGATACTCGCTGAACAAACTTAGACTGCTTTGGTTGACATTCAGATGCCCTTATATACATCGTATCTACGCCAAAACATTTTATAAACACAAGGCAAACACAAAGGCTCAAGCCGGGATTATCTATGCAGGACATGGCTCATGTATCATCCTTACCCGAGAATACTTTAACAGGTGTGGTATCATCAATTATCCCATCTTCCTCTACGAAGAGGAGATATATATTGCAGAGGAATGCCGCACGCATGGATTAAAGGTTATTTATGAGCCGTCCATTACCGTTCATGACATAGGACGAGTATCTACTGGAAAGACAAACTGGAAAGAGAACTACCTGTGGCATGCACAAGGTTTAGATTTTATTATAAAGAATTATTATTGACATGAGACGAATACTTATAATCTGCACTCTGCTTGGTATTGAAATAACGGCCTTCTCTCAGAAATGGTTGTCAACGAGCTATCCAAAGGCAGTGTTGGAGGAAATCATCCCCGCGCCAACACAA
Organism: uncultured Lachnospiraceae bacterium; assembly: GCA_905236365.1. GTDB lineage: Bacteria > Bacillota > Clostridia > Lachnospirales > Lachnospiraceae > CAG-590. Next base: position 1,413 of record CAJOPP010000302.1, on the reverse strand, counting down.
TACACTCCAATTCCGCCAGCCAAAGATTCTTTCTGGAAAAACACCATTCCCTCCGTCATGCGGAATGACTATATCAAAATGGGTGAGAAATATCTTGGGACAAAATGGGAGAAGTTACCTGATGCTTTATTCGCTGAATATAAGACAAATGGAAATCGCTCAAACTACGAGAACAAGAATTTCGAGTTACGAAGACAACTGTCCTATTTGGTAATGGCGGAAATGATGGAGTACCAAGGACGATTTACAAAAGACATCCTCCGAGGGCTTCACTATTTTATAGATGAGCCATGGTGGGGAATACCAGCCCACTACCCTGTATCAAAACCAGAAAAGAATCGCCAAGTCGTAGACCTATTTAATGCGGAAACTGCCAATCTGATTGTTTGGTCCACCTATATGCTTCAGGACGAACTGGAAGCATCTGAAAAAGGAATCTGTGGAAAAATCAGAAAGGAGATTGACAGACGTATACTGACACCCGCACGTACCACCAACTACTCATGGAAAACGAGTGTCAACAACTGGAATCCCTGGATTTGCTCCAACTGGCTTTCTTGTGTCCTTTTCTGTGAAACAGACAGACAGAAACAGATAGAGGCAATTGACCAGATTCTCAAATGCCTCGATGTCTTTATCGACGGATATTCAGAAGATGGTGGTTGTGACGAGGGTGTCCACTATTGGGACCGCGCAATGGGGTCTCTTTATGAATGCATGCAGTTACTTTCTTTTGCCTCTCACGGACAAATCGCCCTGCCTGACTCTGAGAAAATCAAGGCGATGGGCGCTTTTATTTATAAAATGTACATAGGTAACGGCTATTATGTGAATTTTGCAGACTGTCACCCCAAGAGTCTGCCCAATATCAATATTCTATATCCATTAGGTGTAGCCTTAAATAACCAAGTCATGCGTCGTCATGCTGCTTTTATTGGAAAGCAATATGATTATATCAATCATCCTGTGAAATTATTCCATCAATCTGGAAATTTCCCTGCCATCAGTCGTGAATTGTGCTTCCTACGCCTGTTGAATTCCTTTGAGAATGAACAACCTCAAGAAGCACAGGTTTCTTTTTCTTGGTTGCCAGAGAGGGAGATTCTCTGCGCTCGTAATCATAACGGTCTGTTTGTTGCCGCTAAGGGAGGACATAATAACGAAAGTCATAACCATAATGATGTGGGAAATTTCATTGTCTATGCTAATAATATACCTTTATTGATTGATCTTGGCAATGACACTTATACAGCAAAGACTTTCAGCAGTGAGCGTTACACACTGATGAACACACGGTCAGCATATCATAATGTACCTCTCATCAATGGACTGGAGCAGCAGGCGGGTAATAACCACCATAGTTCTAATGCAATGGCAATTGATGGAGGCAACTACAAACGTTTCTCTTTAGAT
>CAJOPP010000301.1 GCA_905236365.1 uncultured Lachnospiraceae bacterium | reverse complement strand
TTTCGAATGATTGTTTTGATATCATCCATGGAGATTGAACCACCATATTGATCAAGAATATTCATCACTACACCTAATACATATGCGTATGCATAGCTTCTTCCAGGCGGCACATCAATCTGTTCCCAATCAATTTCTCCCTCACTTTCCCCCGCCTCCATGATAAGAGCAGAACGCTCTCCTGTCTCTTTCGTGTCCGTTTGGATAAACATGGTAACCCGGTCACTTTGAAAGAAATTATTCCATTCAGAAAAGAAAAACACACCAGGCATGGAATACTCTCCTATCCCCTTCCCTAACGGATAGCGATACCATCCTCCTGCCACGCTGGGATCTGACCCTTCAAAAATGCCACTTACAGTATATTCCTTTTCTCCCAATTCTTTCTTTTCCAAAGAAAACAATTTCAAGGTAACGTTTTCTCCCGGATACGGTTTCAAACCCAGTGATTTTGCGGTCAGAAGATCCAGTGCAACTTCATTTTCATTTTCCGGATAATGACCACGCAAGCAGGTCATGTGATACATTGTTTCTGACTTTACATCCGGAAAGGCCGCCACCTTGATCAAGGCTTTCTCATCCATACCGGCATATCCCAATTCCAAATAGGTTCCGTAATCCAACACCTGATCAATCTGTGCCAATTTACCACATTGATCCTTTTCCAGATCAACCACAATCACATCATAATCGCCCAATCCACATAACTCTCGTTCCAACACCGCTTCTTTTTCACTACAAATTAGGAGTGACGCACCACACAGTGCAGCCACTCCGATAATTAATGAAATCATAAGGACAAACAAACGACGCTTATGATGTCCCCAGTATTGAAGAGAGATTTTGGTTAACAATCTAATTCTCTTCATCGTGATTTATTCCTCTTAAAACTTATATTTTAAAGTTCCTTTTACTTTTTGATTCTTAGTTACTGGTTCGACTTTTATTTTTCTAACTCCCCCTACCGGAACAGTAGTCTTTAAATCAGCTACTGTTTCGAAATATGGGAATACTTTTTGTGATTTTGTATAACCGTATACATCTGTAACTCTAACACGAGCACCACCTCTCCCTTCAGTAGGGCGGGTATTAATTGACAGCGGTTGCGCTGTATTCATTCCATGTGCCAAAGTTGTCAATTCCTGTCCAGAAGAAGTATTATAAGATACCCAAAAATTTTTTGCAGCTAATACTCCTACAGATGATGTACTCAAAACAGCAAGTGTAAGTACTGTAGCAAATATTTTTTTCTTAGTCTTATGCATATTCTTTTCTCTCTTTCTATAAAATTACTCACATGTTACCATATGTAATATAAGACTCTGAATGTGTTCGCGAATAGCATCAAGGTCAGCTCTATAAAACAGGCTCAAAGCAACTGTCTCATATCATTTTCAATTACTTATTTCAAAAGCCAACTCGTAATTGCATTGTAAATTGTATCACCCCCCCTTTTTTTTGTCAACATTCAATTTAATATTTCGTTTGTCGATGCTTTTTTTCTGTGTTACTATTCACAGTCAATGTCATTATTATATTGCTATTCCTTCAACTATGCACTACGACTGTTACCATCTGCATTATTCTAATCTGCTTTCCATCTCAATTCCATATAACTAAAACAGCAGCCGCATCTGATTCCAGACAACATTCCCATGCACCGACTCAGAAATGCCCTCGCTAACAAAACCAAACTTTGCATAATAATGAATCAACGCATCTTTGCAGGTCAGAACTACACCTTTTCTTCCCTGTTCTTTTGCATCTGCAATCACTTTTTTAAGCAACATTTCAGCATATCCTCTTTTGCGACAGATTGGAATCGTATTCACACCAAAAATCATCTGCCACTCTCCATCTTCTTTATGAAAGGATGTATTTTCATACATCTCATCCTTCAGGTCCGGTTCATCTGTAACCATGCCATCCACAAACGAGACTAATTCTCCATCCCTGAACAAAAGCCAAAAATGATTACCATACGCTATCAGGCGATCCCGAATGGTATCCCTGTCAGCTGCTTCCGCTATTGGAAAACATTCTGCCTCAACTGCTGCTATCATATCCAGATCACGAAGGGTGGCTGTTCGAATCTCCATATATGGTATTCACCTTCCTTTCTATATCACATCCGGAATAATAATCTTCCCCTCTCCACCACAATATTTTACCGTCTCATCTATAATTCTCTGTGCAGTCTCCTGAAGCAGTTCATCCGGTGTTGCTTCATTTCCCTGTACAATATAAAATATATTTGTTGTTTCTTCATCCACTTTTGTCTTTTCCACCTGCCGTATTTCCAAACGGCATAAAACTTCATTAGAATCATCACAATACGAATATTCATGCTCATTTACCGGAATGGGATCTGCCTGACCGATCGGTACAAAACGTTCCGTTCCATCTGTAAACCGCAGCGTAACATTTCCCTCCACCTGATCCATGTTATGAGCACCAAGTGCCAGTTTACTATCCAGAGAAATCAAATTATAAATATCCACTGCCTGATTGATAGAGAACAAATCTCCTTTTTTTAATAACAATTTAATAAGATTCTCGCTAGCCGGAATGTTCTTTCTACGCTTCACACCGGTCTTGTCATGAAGGATATGAAAACCTTCCAGAATTGGATCTGCATGGACATCCAGATTCTGATAACGTTCCAGCAATTCCTTGCCTTTTTCCTTAGAGTACGTTTTCCATTCCTCATTTTGCCCATGATTGTCCAAATGTTCCACTGTGACAAATACTATTTTTACTCCACTGTCCAAAACAGCCTTTTCCACAAAAAAATTCATGCAATTACTTCCTCCTGTTTTTTTCAAGACTCGCTCGCGAGTCTTGGTGCGGGATTTGCGTCAGCTATGCTGACATATTTCATATGCAAATCCCTGCGCATCCT
>CAJOPP010000300.1 GCA_905236365.1 uncultured Lachnospiraceae bacterium | reverse complement strand
TATTCAACTGAGCCTCAATCTCCGGGTCTACCGCATTTACAGTAACCGTAAGAGAATCAATCCCTACTTCAATAATTTCATCTGCTCGCTCCGAAAGCAGCAGACCATTGGTACTCATGCACTTTAGCAGAGACGGATATGCCTCTTTAACCAGGCGAAACGTCTGTAGTGCAAAATCAGACGCAAGTGTGTCGCCCGGACCTGCAATTCCCACAACGGTTATATCAGGACATACCTCTAATGATTGTTTGATCACATCCAAAGATTCCTCTGGTTTTATTACTGTCGCTGCAACACCCGGTCGTTCTTCATAATCATTGATTTTCCGATCACAGAACTTACATTGAATGTTGCATGTCGGACTGATCGGAAGATGAATTCTTCCATTACTTCCTTTTTTTCCCAAAGCAAAACAAGGATGTTTATCTGTTAATTCTTCTAATGATACTGCCATATATTTAACTATCCTCCTTCAATGGTTTCCAATTATCCGTCAGATATATTTTATCTTTTATAATCTTATCCAGAACCTGATCAATCATATATGGTGCCTGATATACAATCTTATCATTCTGCTCTAAATAAGCAGCTGCACCCTCTCCGATTCTGGAGACTAAAAATACTTGAACATCTTTCAAGCTGTTTAAAATATCATCAAACGCATTTGTATCATGGGAACCACCATTACATCCCGGAACTACATTTTGTGTTCCGATATATTGATAGGAACCTTCTTCACTGATCTCAACAATATGAAACCGATCCGCTTTTCCAAAATGCTGATTGATTACTTTTCCATCCGTACTGGCAATCGCCACCTTATAACTCATTTCCAATCCCCTTTCCTACACGTAAGATGTTTTTAAACCATATTGCCACCTATATGCGTTCAACATATTTTACTTTAACATCTCCGTATATTTTTGTATAATCCCCAAAAATGATTTTATGTTATAACTTCTGCTTATAACACAAAACATATCCATTCAGCAGAGCGGAACAGGTACACAGTGCCTATTGTATTTGCAGATAATTTTTCAATTCCTTAATATATACTTCTCCCACTTCACTGAGCACATGATTTTTTTTCATAATATAACCAATCTTCATAACCGTGTTCATATGTTCCCCATCTTCACAAAAAGGAATCACTGTATATTCGTCTCCATTACTTTCCTCGGATATGATTCCTGAGCACAAAGTATATCCATTTAATCCCTTCATCAGATTCAGCATGGTTGCACGGTCACTTGCCATAACAGAACGCAAATATGCCTTCTCACTCAGAATCTCCTCTGACAAATAAACGGAGCTCTCTCTCCCCTGTTCAAAAGACAGACACGGATAATCCTGAAGTTCTTCAAAACTAATTTTCTCTTTTTGAGCCAGTGGATGACTTCTATGCAGATATACATAAGCACTTGTGTCGACTAATTCTGTAAACGAAAGATCATACTCATCAAAATAATGTTGTAACACTTTCGCATTCAGCTGGCTCAGAAAAAGCACTCCGATTTCACTTCGCTCATCTCCCACATCCCGGATCACATTAAAGGTCTTCGTTTCCCGGATTGCAAACTGATATTCCTGCGTATCAAACTTTTTTACTGTTTCAATAAAACTTTTTGTAGCGAAAGAATAATGTTGTGTTGAAACACCAAATTTATATACCCGTGTTCTTTCAGTGAGAAACTGTTCCTCTAACAGTTCAAACTGCTGATATACCTGTCTTGCGTAGGATAAAAAGTCTGCCCCTTCATTTGTCAGGGAAACTCCCTTCTTGCTTCTGTTAAAGATGGTAATATTAATCTCATTTTCCAGTTCCTTAATCGTATTGGACAAAGCCGGCTGCGATATAAACAAAAGTTCTGCTGCCTTATTCATTGATCCACAACGTGCAATGACCAGGACATACTTAATCTGTTGAATTGTCATTTATACCTCTTTCCTTTCCCCTGCAGTTGTTATCAGTTTATTCTATAGACTGCATTTCCATGTATTTTGATATTTCTGTTTTTGATTTTAACTTCGCCATTATCAATTTGAAAAAGCGGTTCTGACCCAACAGAACCGCCAAACAAGCCTACAATAATGTATCTTGATTTCCGCTCTTCAGACAAGGCTAAGCATTTGTCGCCACATATTTAATTGCATTAAATGCATTCTCCAAGGAGTTGAGAGAAAATCTTCAAATTATCGATAAACTTCTGTGCTTCTGCAGCTCCACCCTTCATCTCAAAGGTAAATATCGTTCCGCCGCATACCATGAATTATGAAATACATAGTATGTTAAAGAATTTTGAAACCGCTCTGGCATCCATAACCGGATCTGCCGCATCTTCCCGTCCTACATGTAACTGCAATGTTTCAAATCTGTCACTTTTATTTACCTTTCCCACACTCTTTCCATAGTATTATTATATGTTTTATATGTTATTTGCAACATCTCATAATATAGCACTCTTTAGTATTCCTGTATAATATTAAAAACTGATAACAGATTATAAATTTTACATATAACAGAAATTTTCGGTTTCATTTCAATCAAAAAGCCTCCATAATAGTTGTGTTTTTCCTTTCCTTTACACTACTATTATGGAGGCTTTGATTGACAGTAAAATACTGACCTGCATTCCCTTTGTTCTTAATCTGTTCCGTTCGCTCTGTATTGTCTATCAGAATTTTCGCCACCGTCTAATCAATTCCTCATTTTCTTTCCGATTTCTCACTGCGATTCGAAAATATCCCTGTGACAGATTCCGATAATTGCTGCAGTCACGAATCAGGACCTTCTGTTCCAATAATCGTTCTTTTAAGTACGGTCTGCTCCGAAAGAAAAGAAAATTCGCCTCGGAGGCATAAATCTGTTCTGCCAGACCGCTGCGCAGTTCTCTCATCAGGTATTCCTTTTCCCGCCGGATGAGTTCTCTGGTCTGTTCTATAAATTCAGTATCTTTTAATGCCTCTATTCCAACGGCCTGTGCGATCACAGAAGTATTCCAGGGCGGTAGGCTGACCTTGATCTGATGAAGCAGGTCTGTATTAGCAGATAAGGCATAGCCAAGCCGTAGCCCGGGCATCCCATATATTTTGGTAAACGCTCGAAGTACCAATAAATGCGGAAATCTCTCTAATTCCTGTTTCATGGTATATCTGCTTTCATCTTCCAAAAACGGAAGAAAACATTCATCCACACAGAGTATAGCACCCACCGCCTCACATTTCTCAGCTGCCGGATACAACAATTCCTTTGCGATGGTCGCCCCGGTAGGATTGTTGGGATTGCACAGAAATACAAGATCTGTATCTTCTTTGATTGCTGAGAGTAAGGCATGTCCCGCTTCTGTCCATTCGCTCACATCCTCTGCCGGGGTTCTTGCAGACACAAACACACTGTCCTTCCCTTCTGCATGCCTGTTTTCCACATCCATTAATCGATTCCTATTCTTTGTCAGTCGAAATCCATCTTTTTCGTCCAATGCCACAAACTCACAAATTCCACCGGCAGCCGTTACTGCCTTCTCATATTCCGAAAAACAAGGTGCGATGAGAACTGCTTTCTTTGTTCTTACCCCATGGCACAGACCATAAATCAATTCCGCTGCACCATTTCCCAACAGGACCTGATGCGTCTCTACACCTTCCGCATGAGCAATCGCCTGACAGAGGATTTCTCCTTGCGGATCCGGATATTCTCCGATATGAGGGATTGCCTTTCTTACCGCTTCCTCGCAACCTTTTGGCATTCCCAAGGGATTAATATTTGTTGAAAAATCATATTCAATTGCATTGCGATAGATATCGCCTCCATGTTGAAATTCCATAGTATCTTGATCCTTATTTTCTATATTTATGATGTCGGGGGCAAAACTATGCATTTTGGGGTTGCTTCGTCAAGTTGCGGACGCTTTTACCTGGTTCTAACGGATTCGTTTTATTTTGTGATCTTCTGCTTCTTTCCCTTGATTCCTCTTGCCTTTAAGAGATTCTTGTAGGATTTCAGCTTGTTCTTCGGCACTTTGACTTTAGCCTTGGCATGGATACCATTGAATGCATTGGTACCCACTGTCTTCTTGGTCAGCTTGGTGGTCTTAATGTTTACATTCTTCAGGTTCTTACAACCGGAAAATGCATTCTTGCCGATTTTC
>CAJOPP010000299.1 GCA_905236365.1 uncultured Lachnospiraceae bacterium | reverse complement strand
TGAAACTTAAAGACAAAATATTCGAGCACATCTAAGCCAAGACATACTATGATACCAGTACCAAGCGACAGCTTTCGATACGGCCATATCATAAAGGACAAGGGAAGCAGATACATAAGCACATATGTTGTCAAATACCACCACGTGCCATTGTAGCTGTTAGGTGTGATCAAAAGAACATTGCCAATAAAATTAAGGAGGTTTCCAGGAATACGTTCATTTTTTAGGATCAACCCTAGCACTGAAAATACCGCAAGGATAATCCAGTAATTCCCCAATAGTTTAAAGATACGGTTGCTACGTGACTTAAAATCACAGCGCTCTTTCTCGTACATCAGTGCATAAGCATAACCCGCACAGATCGAGTATAACGGCACGCATATTTCCGAAAAAAAGCCGAACCAATAAAGGAGCGGTGTGTTCTCATTGATCCAGATCAACGGTTGTCCCGGAAAACCTGTTACTTCTCGGCAAAACAAATGCAGAGAACCATGGATAGGATGGCCAGACCTTGTGTCATTCTTGCATCTTTTTTTGCATAAATACTTTTGTTCTCCAATACCATCTCACCTTACCAGTTTTCTTATTGCCTTCTGGGTGATCTTATTAGAAAGACATTGCATAACCCATGCTATCAAAATCGTTGATACCAGAATCAATACGGAGATTCCTTCCTGCTGCCAATGAGATAGGGATATAATGCCCCCCCTCGCAACATTTTCGTAACATTCTATAACAAAACCATGGAAAAGATAAAGGCAATATGATATCTTTCCAAGGAAAGATGTAATTGGATTGGCGATGTTCAAACGCTGCAGAACAACCCCAATCAATAACGCCCCACTTATACCCATCGCAATGTCATTGACAAGCCATAAACTATCACCGATAAAAAAACTCTTTAAAAACTTCGGGGATATATAAGCCAAAGCCAGCAACACTAAGGCTAAAATCAACATAGAAATATAATGCTTCCAAATAAAAGCATCTATCTTTTCCGCATTCATCCCCCAGATAAGCCCAATAGCGAAGCAACAAATTGTTTTGTACCACCAATCAGGCCACTTTAATTGTAGAAAAAGAATTATCCAGAGTGCTAAACCGATTGCAACTATAAATATACTAAAATTTGTATATGTTCTATACCCCAGCCAGAATAAAAAATAACAATATAGGCATGCAAATACATACCAGGAGTTACTTATCGGATCACCCATGATAAAAGATTGCAAAAAATCTGAAAAGGGAGTTCCATATACACCTTGCATCAGTACCAGCCAGCAAATCAACAATAAGAAATATGGAATTAGAATTTTCAACAGATGTTTTGGTAAATAACCATGAAAATAGTCTTTCTCATGTGAAGCCATAACTAAGCCATATCCACTCAAAAAAAAGAATGCGCCAACACCTATGCTACCCATAGCAGTAAAAGAAAATAGTGGCATAAAATAGGATGTGTGTCCCGCCAAATGCGAGTACATAATTGATACAGCCAATATTCCTTTTACGGCGGTTGTGTTATCAATAGTAAGTCCTGCTCCATCAATACCAACGCCTGTTGTTATACTATTAAATATTGAATAAATGATGACTATGTAAAGCAACAAGCTCACAACCTGCATATAATTCTCCTATAAAAAATCAATTTATAAATTCCATATTTTTTGAACCTGGGACACCTGGCTATAGTCTTTATGTTTAGATTCCTCTACTAAACGCTCCCTATACTCAGCATTCTCAATCATATAGGTGACCCCTCGAACAATTCCATCAATCCCCAATTCGCAAATATAACCATCAATGTCCTCATCCACTTGACTAGATGAAGTCGCATATCGTGTAATAATAACAGGCTTATGTAAAATCAATGCTTCAGTGACTGTTAGCGCCTTCCCCTCATAACGGGACGGCTGTGCGTAAATATCACAGGCATTTATGTAAGGATATGGATTTGTCTTTTTTCCAAGAATTATTACGGTATCTTCTACAGCCCACTCTTTTATTTTATCACGGATAAGATTTTCATCAGGGCCATATCCTATCAAGTACCATCTGAATTTATATCCCTTCTTAAGAAGATTTGAGCATACTTCAGGTATTAAATCAAACGCTTTCGCTTTACAGAAACGACCAACAGAAAGGATTTTTATACCCTTAAAACCAACAAGCTCTTCAGCAAC
>CAJOPP010000298.1 GCA_905236365.1 uncultured Lachnospiraceae bacterium | reverse complement strand
GAAATGTTCTTGAAAACGTGTCGTCAGAGCATGGATCTTATCAAAATCCACTGCCTGTTTTTCCAGATTGATGATCGGCATTTCCACTTCGATGCCCACATACTCCTGCCGTTTTTTCTTCGTGGGTTCAATATATTTTTGATATAATCTCTTCTGCACTATAGCTTTTTCTATCATAATAATCCTTTCTTTTCATATCTGCGATTGTAAGTCACATATCTCAAACAAAACATAAATGCATACTTTGACACCTAAACTCATCATAAATTGGAAAAAGTCTGATATAAATATTTCGTATTCTCTTCATTATCAAAATATTCATTTCCATGGTCAGTGCCCGTATAGATCCGTTTCCCCTCATGGTAGACCAGCAATGTGTTAAGTGGCAATGCTTTCCATTCTTCTTTACTCAGCGGCTGGGTAGAAAATAACGCACTGCAACCTTTCCCATCCTTATTCAGATAATAAAGGGAATTCCGATAATTGGTATGCACATATGTATATTCCCCATCATACATCAAAAGATTGAGCTTATTGCCTTTTGCCATATCAGACACAATCTCTTCTATCAATGTAAAACGATCCTGTGCTTTTAAATCACTTCTGTTTTCCCGGATTGCCTCGTCTACTTTATCTACTACATACATAAGAATCCTCTCACTGTCGGAATCGCCGCTCTGTAATTTAGAATATTTGTCTAACGGTGAATAATCGAAAATGGTTCCGTTGTGTATCATTGTCCACCGCCTTCCCTTTATGTCTTTCCGTGTGTAGGGATGGCAGTTCCGATAGTCTATATTGCCAATCGTAGCATAACGGATATGCGCAAAAATCTGCTTTCCACAAACCGGTGCTTTCAGGCGCTTTTTCAGATAAGCACTTCTGGATGCCTGCATCGGTTCTTTTTCAATCAATGCCTCATTTCCTTTTAAGCAGACCAATCCCCATCCATGCGGATGCATATCGCTGTGACTATAAAATTCTTTTAAATAATCATTCAGTACCAGCTCCTTACCGGATGAAAATCCAAATAATTCACACATAGTGTCACCTCCCTGTTTCATCAATAGTAGCATGCGATGTCTCTGGAATCACCTGCCACGTCGGTCACGCCATTCCAGTCATCTTCGGTAAGCGTCCCTCAACTATCACTTAGAAGTTGTTTTGTATACTTCCCGGCCAGATTTATTCCCTGTTCCACATAGTCTGTTTCATATAATCTGCGGATCCGGTCTGCATAGCGGTTACCCGGTATGGTCAGTTTCTCTTTTTGATACTCAATACGCCTTAATGCTGTTGCTGATTCCATTTCTGAATAAAATCTTTCCATCTGCTGCAAAACTTCCAATGCAGCTTCTCTTACCGGACGCTTTGTACCATCCGACTCCCGAATCAGAATTGTTGAATCATCAAATAATGCTGCCTGCTTCTCATTTATGATTGCATTAATCTGCTCTTCTTCCGTCAGCTGAATTTCCTCCTGATAATGCAGATAAACCATAAAATAGTGTAAGAATTCCACATCTTCCGGAATCAATCCGATCGGAGAAAGCGGATTCACATCTAACATTCGAAGTTCAATATGATTGACACCTTTTTCTCTCAGATGTTCTAAAGAATTCTCTCCCCTTGGCTTTAACCGCAATGGATAATATAACTCGGACGCTCTTTTTAACTGTCCGCTTTGGATATACGATTCAATACTCTTTATGTAAGATTCCAGATTCTGATAATCAAATACCGGTATAAAATCATTCCAGTATCCCAATTCCCCGCATCTTGCGGATGCATACTTTGTCATATCCCCTCTGGACCATTCATCATCATGTGAAGTTCTTTTTTTATCACCCGGAACTCCTGTCTTCCCGTTTTTGTTTTCACAATCCGGATATCCGGATTGTGCCTGCCCGCTTTCGGTTGCGCAGTCCAAAAATCCGGATTGCTCCTGTCTACTATCATTTCCACAATCCAGAAACGAATCATCTAATACCGGACTGGAAGCTGTAAGATAGACAATCAGCCAGCTATACTTCGTCAGCTTCTGCACCAGCTGTATATATACATGATTTTTAAAACTCTGAAATGTTGACAATTCTGACCGATTCGACGCTGCTTCATCGGATAACAAAATCTGATACTCCTCCTGTATCATATCTTCTGTGAATGAGTAGTTGAGATGAATACCGGAAAACAACATCTTTCTCTTTCCATATTTATCAGCTAAGTAATTACGATAGATTGTCTTCTCACTCTGTTTCCCCTCAAACTGTGCAACCGGAATATCCTCTGCCCCCTGCACATATGGAGGATTGGAAAAAGGCCACAGATATTCCCTGCCGGTTGGAAGTTCCTGCAATGTCATAACAACCTCAGTGTGCAGCTTGCGCAAATGCTGCAACACCTCCTCAACACTGTTATATACATCTGTAATCATTTCTGTCTGATTCTCACAAAAATCTCTTGTAATATCTTCCCTCGAACCAAAAGGATGCGCGGAATGGGAAAGATGCCCTTCCGCATCAATACGAAGGCTTTCTTTCTCTACTCCAAACTCTCCTCGATCCATATTTTTTTTAATCAATGCAACACTAAATTCTGTTCTATTTTCCATTTCTCTTCTCCATTGCATATTTTCCATATAAACATACTATGAATATTAGCATTTATATACCATTCTGTCAATAATCCAAAGCCTCTTATTCAACTCGAAATGTTACAGTTCGTAGGTTACAGTTCACTCGTTAGCCAGTAAACAGTCACCGGGTGTGACGTACGTCTGAACCAATGTCATGATGTCGGGGTCAAAACTATGCTTCACAAAGTATATTCGTCAAGTTGCACATACAATATAGCATT
>CAJOPP010000297.1 GCA_905236365.1 uncultured Lachnospiraceae bacterium | reverse complement strand
CTTGAAGAGTCTGCTTCTAAACTGGGAAAAGATGCGGATGATATTTCGTATGCCCGAATTTTTGACATCAGTCTTGTATCTAAGAATGATCCGGAAACGCACTATCAGCCTGATGCGGATGTATCTGTCAGCGTTGAGTTAATTGATGCCGATGAGAACAGGATTGAGAATCTTAAGGTGCTTCACATTTCTGATGACCAAGTGGATGTGCTTGACGTGTCAGCTGATGGGAATGCGCTGAACTTTTTGACAGGAAGTTTTTCCATTTATCCGATAATAGATGGTGAAGTTGGCGGAAATGCGCGAATAGGTTACCGTTTCTGGTATTATAATGCTTCTACAGGCAATTATGAGCAGATGTCGTCTCAGTATTTTCGTTATAGCGATGTTCAGGAACGAGAAGCAGAGATATATGAACCAGGTATACCGGGAATGTCTCATGAAGACTTTATTCGTATCTTCCAGGGATGGCACCAGGGTACGGTAGACGGCAGCACTGCTGAGATTTCTGAAGAGTCGGTGACCGTATATGAACTGAATCAGGAATTGAAAGCCAAAGCAGAGAACGAGTACGTACAGGGTACAGTTATCGATTTGATTGCGGAACTGAAAGATGCCTACTATGTCACCTACGTTGATATTAATCCCAATAATATTCTCAGTACGGAATTAGTGCTGAAAGAAGAAGGGGAAACCTATTTTACGGTCAAAGATATTGTAAAACCGACAAAATATGAAGACAAACTGATGGGGTGGCGTCTTCTTGAAGATATCGACGATCCAGATGCTCTTTTATATGAGGCAGGTACACAATATCTCATAGAATCCAATATTACTCTTGCTCCTGTTGTGGAGGGAGGATATTGGCTGATCTTTGATGATAATGATCTTGTTGACGATGGCACAGGCCGTATGATCAGTGGCGGTGCGAGTTATACTGCCCCTGCTTTCTATATGAACACAGAAAGTGAAAAAGAAGTCACCGTTAAGCCGGAAGATCCGACCAGGACAGGCTATGCCTTTGGCGGATGGTATGAAGATGAAGCCTGCACGATTCCCTTTACCTTTGGAGAATTGTTGACTAGAAACACAACTGTTTATGCGAAATGGATTCCTTCGGACAGTGCTTACCGCGTTGTTATCTGGAAGCAGAAATCCACAGATAAGGTTGGAATCGATGATGATGAAAAGACATACGACTATGAAACCAGTTTCCTCATGGATTCGGATGTTACAACAGGAGATCTGATCTACCTGGATAATCAATATACAAATATCTATGGGGAAAATGGCACCTCTACAGATACCGATAAGGCCTATTTCAGTTACAATCCGAATAAGAGCGACCCCTATATTGTAGTGAAAGCAGATGGAAGCTCGGTGATCAATGTCTACTATGACCGTGTGCCCATGATGATTAATTTTTACACATGGGGAAACGGATACATCTATACCGAGACTACATCGGAGGATGGCACCCAGTTTGGACTGGTCAATGGAGAGTATGTTGAACTTACGCATGAAGATGGCGAAGCCATCTATACCTACACGTATTCTCCGGTTTACAGTGCAACTACTGGAGACAATGGAACTCAGTATGGAATTATAAATGGTGAATATGTTGAATTGGACAAGGAGTCTGTGGTAACTTATCGCGAATATTATATTTATAATCCTGCTACGGGCATAGACGGAACCCAATATGGTGTATATAATGGGGAGTTTGTGCAAATATATTATAATGATAATAATGGTACATGGTATAGAACCAGAACCGGAAGAAATGGAAATTATAGATTCTCGAATCCTTACACCGGGGGACGATATACGCAAACCAGAAATAATAATGGCGCATATTCATATACTGGTACACGTTATACAAGAACAGGGCTCATTGCTCCATATACCTATACAGTGACAACCTCAGATACGGGTACGCAGTATGCTGTGGTTACTCCTGATGCCGGTCATGTAGCACTTGAGAGGAATAACAATGGCTATGTCTATTATTATAACGGAGAGGAGTATGACGGCACCCGTTACACAGCAAGCACGGCTCCTGCTACCTACACCGGACAGCTTTATCGCAAAGATGGGGAAGTTTACCATGCTACGGATGAGAATGGTGCCGGGCTTTACGGACGCGATCAGAATAATGTTTTCCGTCCTCTGAATGAGACACATACTTCGGCAAAGCTGTGGTCGTATATAGATTCGAATGGCGTAAAGCATTACTATACCGGGACAAGATATACTCGTTCAAATAATCAGCAGAACAGCTGGCAGCTTTATGAATCTTTTGAAGGACTCTATGGTTCTACACTGGAAAGCAATGGCTATACATGGCCGACAGGCTATAACTGGTATGAAGGGGGATATAATATTGCCAATGGCGGTAACATGAATGGGGGAACTGCAGGTAATACGACAGGTTCCCGCATGACACTGAAAACGACTTTTGAGCCGCTGGATAATTCAACAACCGCGAAATTCTATGGCAATACCGAGACAACGACCGGGTCAGCTATTATCTTTTATCTGCAAAATCTGGATGGGACTTATACAGAAGCAAATAGGTTCTATACAGGAAACAGCAGCGGAACCTTCCATATCAATGACAAGTATACCGGTTTTCATGCTGCTCAATACAGAGCCAGTGGATCCGGAAACTGGAATGCTGTAACTCCTAAGGGGACAGATGGCTATTATGGAAGCGCGATTAGTTTCAATAATACTTTTGAGGTTCGTTTTGACCGTAATGAGTATACATTAACTTTCTTTACCAACAATGGGGGAAACGACGTCTCGGATTATACGATTCTTTACGAAGATGACATCAGTGGTTACGCAAACCAGGCGGAAGGCCAGAAAACCGGGTATTATTTCAAAGGGTGGTATGCAGATGCCGGCTTCTCACAGCCGTTTAATTTTGATACAACAATGCCCGATCATAATGTAGATGTGTACGGCCGCTGGGAAAAAGAACGTATCCGGGTTGTCATTGTCCCTGGGGCGAATAATGTATATACCGGATCTCAGGCCCTGACCTTCCGTCTTGACTATGATGAAAAAATCGGAGGCTCGATGTTGGAGAATGCTACCCGGACAGGGTATATCCTGGACGGATGGTATACAGATCCGGAGTTTACCAATAAATGGATCTTTTCAACGCCGGTAAATGCCACGGTAGAAGGTGTAGATATGACATACCATACTGCATCAAAGTGGGCGGCAGCAAGAGTTACGTATGGAGATGATGATGAGGAACATGACAATGTAAGAGGCATTATCCAACTATATGCAAAATGGATTGTTGATACTAGTCAGAAAGGTATCAATGTTGAATATGATCCTGGTGAAGCTGGAATCTATGATACAAACGGAACTTTAATTACAACGGTACCTGTTGATCCCCAACTTTATCAGGATGGAAGTGATGTTGTTGTCGGCTCTGCACCTACCGGGTATAACGAGTTGTATCATTTCCAGTACTGGGAGGCAATTGACGGCGAAGGAAATGTACTGGAGGTGAGAGATAAAAACGGCAACAGGATAACTCAGCTTTCTCCGGGAACAACCTTTAATGTTGATGGCGTTACACCTTATTCACAGACAGTGGATGAAGACGGCAATCCGGTATTAAAGACCATCAGACTTCGTGCAAAATATGTAAAAGATACAGATGTGGATGAACGCTATACTACGATTACCTATAATGGCAACAGCTTCGAAGCTGGTGTCTATCCGAATGGCACCGAACAAATGCAGGGAAGAATCAGTGACGGATCTGAGCAGATACAGGTGACATATGACGAGCAGATCAATGAGACGATTGTATTGCCGGGAGAAAAGGATTTTTACCTTGACGGATATGAGCTTGTGGGCTGGTCGTTTATCGAAGGAAGCTACGAAGATCAGACAGATCCTGAAAGACTAGACGGGAACATCAATTTCTTCCCGGAGCAGAGAGTTGCTGCGGACGATCTGTTCCAGAATAGTTTGAATGATGAAAGCAACATCCTATATGCCATGTGGCAGCCGAAGACCTACACTGTCACAGTAAAGCAAGTTATTGAAAATGGTGTTCCGGTGCAGAACTTCAATTACGACTATAAATCTGGCGTTGAAAATGTCCTGGGGTCGGCATCACCCAGCACCTTAACGTTAACCGGAAATGATTCAGTTACCTTTACAAACCTGACCACGGATTCGACGACGGAATTTCAGTATTATGACCGGGTTGGTCATGTATTCAACATCTCTATTCCTTCGATACCTGAGAACGCAGATTATGATGTTCGCGTCAATGCAACCGTGCTGCGTGATGACGGTACACGAGAAACTTTGCCGCTCAACGAGCTGGGAAATTACGAGATCCTTGGAGATGTGGAAATCACATATACATATTCCATGAAGGTCCCGGTAACACTGGAGAAGAGAGCACTGAATAATGATGGACTGCTGACGGGATCCAAATTTGAACTGACGCCGGTTCAATGGAATGCTGAAACTTCTCGTTGGGAGCAGGTCGGCACGTCGACTTACGAATTTGATATGTCATCTGTCAGTTCTTTGACAAGGAGACTGCAGGAGGGTGTTTATCTTGTAGAGGAAACACAGGCCCCGACAGATTATGCCATGATGGGCGAGCCTGTCCTTTTGACGGTTCGCAAAAATGCTGTGTTCCTTCTTCGTACGACAACTAGTGGAGAGGTAAGCACAAGTGTAGCAAAGCTGACAGGCTCCGATGGACATACAATGGTCGTTTATGACCGGCCAATCCAATCGCTGATCATTAAAAAGAAGGTAGACGGTCAAGATTTGGATAACAGTGGCTATACTTTTTCCGCGCAGCTCACACTGGAAGGTTCCCCATTGAGGAACTTTGATACAGTTGGCAATGAGGCCGCCGCTGACATCACAAATGGTGCTGGTATTATCGAATTTAGGCTTGCTGACAATGAAACCAAAACGATAAATATTCCCTGGGGAACCGTTGTTGCAGTTTCAGAAAACGAGTATTCACAATTTATTGTTGAAACTTCATCCGAGCACGATATCACAGATGAAGATACGGAGAACGATCGTATCTACAAATGCACGGTAGAACAGGACGATACGATTACATTTACGAACAGTAATGAACTCTTGACTGTAAGCAAAGAAGTAACAGGCAGGGCAGATGATCAGACGAAGCCTTTCACATTTACATTGAGTGGTCTGTCAGCAGGAAAGATATATCGATTGAACGTAGCTGGTTCAAATGTAACAAAAGTTGCATCAAGTGAAGGGACTATCACATTTGAATTGAAACATAACGAAACTATGATAATCCCGCTGCCTGGAAATAATGATTACACAGTGACAGAAACTGAGGACAGTGGGTTTAACACATTTATTGTTGTGAACTCGGAAAATGCTGAAGAGACCTTTAGCAAAACTATTACGCTGAGTGACACAAAAACAATAGCATTTACCAACGTCCGAAAAGTGCTTCCTGTAAAGATTATTAAGGTCGACGATAAGGGCACGGCTCTTGAAGGGGCGACGTTTACGCTGGTAGATTCTGGTGATAATAGTGTTGAAGTGGCAGACGATGGAAGCAGCGTTGTGTTTGATGGCTCTTTGATGATCGGTGAGGTTTATACACTTACTGAGGAGCAGGAACCTGAGAATTATGAGAAGCTGAACGAAGGTATCAACATTATTGTTACGCAGGAGGGAGTCAACGTATCTGGTGGGAATGATTCTGCAGAAGTTACAGATCCACTCCAGGATGGAGATCCTTATATTATCACTGTTAAAAATATACCGTTTGCTGAGCTCACGGTTCAGAAGATATGGAATAGTGGTAATTTTGTAAGGACACATGGATCTATTCATGTGGCGCTTTATGAGCAAAACGGTGAAAATCTTGAACTTGTAGAAGGATCTGTCAGGGAAATAACAGCGGTTGACACTTCCATTACGTATAAAGTTCAAGAGTCAGATCTAGCAGGTTATATTGTGCGTGAAGTTGTCATAGATGGAGAAAACATCTCACCTGTTAATATGTCGGAAAAGATGATCGTTGCAGATGAAACTACTGAGATTGGGACAGGAAAGGCAGATACGTATATCGTGACATATTCTCAGGGGCAGATATCAGAAGAACAATTACCGAAGAAACGAATAGATACAGTAACAAATACAATGCGGAAACTGTTTGTTAATAAGACAGATCTGAATGACGTTCCGTTGAAAAATGCTGTATTTACTTTACTGGGCGATGATAAGGAAACCCCTGTAACAGGATATGAAAGTATAACATCCAGTGAAGCGAGAAGCGGAAATCTTCTGAATAACACTTATTTGCCAAATGGAGTATACTATTTGAAGGAGACAAATTCTCCTGATGGGTACAATATGCTTGAGCATATGTTAAAAATCACGGTAGACAAAAGTGGTATTACTATGATGAGTGATACGGAATTTGCTCCCCAAAATTATGATGACCAAACGGATTCCGATGATTTGTCATTCACCTTCAATGTGGAGAACAATCCAGGCGTCTCCCTTCCCTCCACCGGCGGCCCCGGAACCAACCTGATCTATCTCCTCGGAACCATCCTGACAGCATTTGCCGGAGCAGGGCTGGTGATGAGGCGGAGAAGGAAAGCAGCATAACATTGGATTTTTACAGAAGAGCTGGTCTGAGAAGGGATCAGCTTTTCTATTGGCTTGACGAAAGTAATACTTTAAGTTATACTTAATACATGAGAACAGAAATTGCTGAAATTCTTGTTGAATGGGATGACAACAAGAACAAGATTAATATCCAAAAGCATGGTATCAGTTTTGAAACCGCTGCGTTAGTATTTGCCGATGAGGAGCGGATTGAGTACTATGATGGAGTACACAGTGTGAACGAGGACCGATATGTTGTGCTTGGATGTGTACAGGGAATTCTTTATGTGGTCTACACCATGCGTGGGGAAGCTGCAAGATTGATATCTGCACGAATGGCCAATGCAAT
>CAJOPP010000296.1 GCA_905236365.1 uncultured Lachnospiraceae bacterium | reverse complement strand
TGACATAATGTTCACATCCTAACTATTCAAAGTTTACTCCAAAACTCCAATAAGTCAAGTCCCAACGGACACAGACTAATTGACCATTTCAAACAATTCTACTCCTTACGAAAAAGAAAAAATGGTATCCAGCATTCGCAGAGTCTTAAAATTCCCCTTTGCAGAAATCTCACCTGCCATAAATCCCTTTTGGAAAGTATTTCTGCCATCCAGAATATTTTCTAATACCTTAGAAGTCGTTCTAAGAATCACATCGGCCTCTTGACTGGCGGTGTAGAAACATTTTAACTTCTCCGGTGTTGCTTCCAAATGAAGAATCGAATCCCAATCCGATATAATAATCGCATAGGACGCACTAAATTCCGGATTCGGTTTGTAATGTTTTATAAATGCCGAGATAATAGCATCCTCGTCATTGGATGCACTGCTCTTCTCCAATGTATCAGGCAATACCGTCTCATTGATAGATTGCGCATTTTCCCTAAAATCCGTCTCTGCTTCTTCAAAGTCATCTCCATTCAGCATTTTCTTAAACATGGCAGACAGTTCTTCAATATCCTCTTTTTGTTGCTTTACATAAGTTTCATTGCTGGCAAAGCGGGATAACTGCTCACTCTCCTGTGGGGTCAGTTCAATCGTCTTCGTCTTTAAAAGGTTGGTTCTGACCGCCAGATTGCTGGTCGGAAGATTGCTGATCTTCTGGTTAACGAAACGGTATAGTGCTTCCGTCTTTTTCTCAATAATAATACGGTAGTTTTCATTTTTTTCAAATTCATCCGGATTCTCCACATAGGCAACCAGTCCTGTAATAGAAATTCCCCCCAGCGTCTCCCATGCCTTTATCAGATTCAACTCCACATCCCGTTCTCCGTATGTCGTAGCCATTACAACCGGTAGCATATACATCCGGCTGATCTGCTCCTTATCTGCATAAAGCCAGCACATATCCAAAAACTGCTGCATGTATCCACCCATTCCAAACCATTCCACTGTGGTAGCAAGAATAATACCATCTACCCCTTTTAATGTAGCCGGCAATGTCGAGATTGCATTCTTATCCTCATATATATTATAACGGTTGACCTCTACCCGAAGCTCCTTCAAGACCTCGGTCATCTTATTCAATACATAAATTGTAGGATCTTCCATTACCCCTCTTCCACCGTAGTAAATGTTAATCTTCGTAAGACACACCTCCTGACCACGCACCTTGTATTTTTTGCACTAATACAGTGTCAATTATTTAAGAAACGCTATACTAGTATAAGTATAGCTGAAAACGTATCATTTTACAACTTAAAAAAGTTCACGAGGGGGCTACGCCCTCATGAACTTTTTCAGTTCGCTCGTTAGCCAGTAAACTGTCACCGAGTGTTTTCTGCATAAACCAACTTTGTCATGCTTATAATTTTATTCCCTTTGTAATCCTTTCATTATTCATTATTGATCTCATCAGCTTCTATCTCCTGTTCCGGTACCTTTTTCTCTTCCAATACCGGATCCTTCTCTGATATTGATTCCTCCTCCGGTGTCGGATTCTTCTCTGATATCGTTTCCTCTTCCGGTGTCGGATTCTTCCCTGATATTGATTCCTCCTCCGGTGTCGGATCCTCCTCTGATATTGATTCCTCCTCCGGTGTCAGATTCTTCTCTGATATTGGCTCCTCCTCCGGTATCGGATTCTGTCCTTTTTCATTTTCCTTTTTTACTATCTCTGCCGTAACAATCGAATGAATTCCGTTTTCCCTCTCCTCATACTGCACAAAAACGGTATCGCCCATCGATATCTTGATCAGACTCTCATCTTCCGAAAACTTCTGTTTATATACATCACCTGTTTCATCTTTGATGTAAGTATACGTTTCTCCCTCAATCGTAATAAATTCAATATCAGAAACAACAAACTCCTTCTCCTGCAACGTGCCTGCTGCGTCAGTGCCCTTGTTTCCACTGATACTATTACTTGCGAGAAGCTTCTTATATTTTGCAAAGACTTCGTCCTGGGATTCTGCGGTTACCACCAGGTTATACTGCTCCACATTGACCATGGCATACATCTTGACCAGTCCACCGTTGTCGGTAAGCACCATAATATACGTCGGCTCACCATCCACATTGATGAGACTTGGGAAGGAGGCAGAATAATTTTTCTCCTGTACTTCACCTTCCGCAGAAGACATTGCAGAATACTCTTCTGCACCGGAAATACTGTAATATCGCGCCTCTGACGTTCTCTGATTGATCATGACAAAACCGACATTGGATGCATCACCGGTTACGGAAGTAACACCGGTATAGATCCACACATCATCCTCTAAGGTCTTATATCCATAATCATCTGTTGTCTGAATACAGCCTTTTTGTCCTACAATACTATTCCAGAATCCATTGGAAAGGGTTCCGTACCAGTCGAACTTCCGCTCTAACAATTCTCCGTCATACACCCGGTCTACCCAGCTTGGAATATCCTTGACTGCATAATACTGCATATCACCGGTAACCGGATCACAGAGTACTGCACCTTTTACATCCATTCCACCAAACAAACCAACTTGGGCATGAAGAACCGGACACACATAAAATGGATTTCCATCATCATTTACTTCAAAATAACAATCTGAGATAATCTTCGTCGGATAATGCATCTGCACATAACGGTAGATATTATCATTAAAATATCCGGATGCAACATACCGCATTCCTTTTTCCAGTTTCACATATTCTGAATCCGAGTTGACCGGATTGACTTCAATATATCCCGGAATTCCACTTCCTCTGTTACTCAGATATTTAAAAAATCCCGCATACTGCAAGTTGGCAACCTTCATCGGCTTATCTCCGATATTGATCTGGGTATATTCATCCTCTACCTCGAACTGACTTACCACATCTGACAACGAACCAATCTTACGATTTCCAAAAATTCTTGCACTGTTCGTATCCATCAAGGCGATATTGTCTACATTTTCTGCCTCTGGAATATCCTCTGTAAATTCTCTGTTTTCCACTGTCAACAATTTTGCGTATCTCTTTGCGTGAAAAAATTTAGCTCCGGTCAGATTACCGATCACCAAAACCAATACGCAGGCAACCGGAACCAGAACGAGAAATGCCAGCTGTACTTTTCCTTTGCCATAACGGAAAAAAGAAGCATTCTCTTTGACTCCTTCTACGAACCGTACATTGCGACCCCTGGCAATAACTCCTGCAAGAATATAGATTCCACTGATGATCACGGAATGAAACATCAGCCAAAACCAGAACCCCTGACTATGCACATTGAGTGCCGGAAAATAAAGATAATAATTGATTCCTAACCATAAAATGGAAAGAATAGTTGCTATGACATAACTGCCTCCATGTTTCTCTTTCATCATCGATTCCTCACTTTCTTTCAACGTTTATAACATATAATCATCATACCATAATTATATGTTTGAAAAAATGTGTATTTTATCGAATTAGACAGTGTTATTTTGTTTTTCACACCACACTTTCCCTTGCGACATAAAATTCACTAAGAGCAAAGGTGACCATATCCCCTTCTTCTAATTTGTAGTCCTTTCCGCTTTCAATCATCTCTCCATTTAAATATGTCCCATTTGTTGAGTTCAGGTCAAGCAGATAGACCCCGTCATCCTTTTCCATGATTTTTGCATGCATTCTGCTCACTCCTTTCGCCCGCAATACATAATTACAACTCTCAGCCATACTACCCAATACTACACTGTTCTTTTGCACATGGATTGAAGGATATTGATCCTTTTCCATAGCTTCCAGACAAAGGTGGATTTCTTCCTGTTCCATGACAATTTCTTCCTTGTTCGCTGGTTGTGCGATCAAAAGCCTGGTCTCACCAAACACTTCTTTTTGTATACCGGAGTCAGAGTCCCGGTTCCGTTCATTTAAGAAGGGGGCTATCATTCCTGTTTCACTCTGTGTTTCCACTCGCAAAATGTCATCTTTTGCAAGTACATTCGCCGCTTTGCTCATTTTTTCCTCTTCTCCGGTTTTACTTCGTTGCTGATGTTCCCGCTGCCTTTGCAGATCAAAATATTCCTGCATAATTGCATCCGGCGATTCTTCCTTTGTAAGCTGCATATATACCAGAGAAAGAACAATCATTGCTCCCAGACCAAAAAAAAGATAATACACATTATCATAGGTAAGAATATTGCTAAACAAGCACACGATCAATACCGCATTTACCACTGCTGCTGCAATCAAAGCAATCTTCACGACTTGTTCTCCGATGGATTTGGGCTTTTCTGTCTCCCAATCCGGCTTTTTACTCCATGTACTGTTTTTTTCATCTATATCTTTTTCGGATTTTAATCCGGCGTCACCTTTTTTCATTGAATAATTCGTCTTTTCTCTCTCTGCCAGATTATCAGAACGCGTCCCGGAAATAACTTTTTCATTTGCATTCCTTCTTATATCACTGTACCCTTCTGCTTTCTTACCGGAATCATATTCTTCCCTCAGACTCCCACTCCGAAACATCTGTAATTTTTCCAATGTACAGTCCGGTTCTGTAATCTGATTATAGAATTTCAGCATAAACAGCACCGCTTCTTCCTGCTTTTTATCAATGGCCTGAATCAATTCCGAGAGAAAAGTTGTTAAGCTTCCATGATCTTCTTCTGCCGGGCAATAACAAAATTGCAGCATTCCGCTTTCTGCCTCTATAAAAACTGCGTCAGTCTTCCATAAAATATGATCTGCTTTTAACAAATACTCCTCTGCCGTTTCCAACACCCCAATGATACTATCTACCATATTCTTTACTCTTTGAAACGTAAATGGCAGATGTCCTTTCACCGATTTTATCGATGTTCTGGACTTCACCGAATAATACAATGCCTGCTCTCCATTCAAACACCGTTCCTCATATTGCAAAAAATAAGGAACTGCATGATACCGAAATAACTGACTCTGATATCCTGTGTTTACTTCACCTGTGGTGGAAACCACAAAAAAATTATGCATTCCGTCTTTTTTAAAATATGTCTGTAACAAACTGCCACCTCCTGATATTTTTAACCGGGTCATTTTCATCTTTTCGAATCGTAAGACGAATATGAAACAACCCTTCCTGCTCATCTATACCTGCCTCTTTTGTATTTCCTTCCTTTCGAAACTGTATTCCTTCTGATGAAGAGTGCTGATCCTGTGCAACTTCCGTTTGATATATATATTCCGTAAGCTGCTCCATCCTTTTTCCGGATTCGATCAAAAACAGAAACCATACAATATACAAATAAATACAACCAAACAAAATCGGCGCTAGTAATGTAAATTCAATAACTGCACTTCCACGGTTTTTCTTTCTTTTCATGATATTTCCTTTCCGGAAAACACAAAAGATGTAATGATTCATTTGCGA
>CAJOPP010000295.1 GCA_905236365.1 uncultured Lachnospiraceae bacterium | reverse complement strand
TGAACCCCGCCTGAGACAAGTTTCCTGCCCCCGCCTACGCTTTGCTTAGAGGCGGGGGCATCTCTGTCTGAGATATATATTTTCGTACGCATCTCGCAGTAATTGCGAAATGCTACCTGAACAGTTAGCAATCTATTCTAATTTAAAACGCTGTACTTCATCATTCAAAATTCTCGCAATATCCATATTATCATTTGCCTGATTATCAATATCTTTTACAGCTTCTGTCAGATTTACTGACATTTCTGCTACGTTCACAACTCCGTGTGTACTTTCTTCCACTGCTACATTCACAGAATCAATTGCTTCACGAATCATGGATATATTCTTTTGCAATTCATCCGATGTAAATGCAAATTCCTGCATAACACGATAAATGCTCGCAGCATCATTACGATAGTTTTCAGAAACCTCTACTAAATCAGAATATCCTTTCATTGTTGTATCTTCCAGAAATACCAGCATCTCTTTGGCTTGTGCTGCCAATGCTTCCACTGCCAAAAGCACATCACTGCTCACCTCTTCGATTCCTGCCGCCGCCTCAGCGGAATCACTTGCCAGCTTTCCAATCTCACTTGCCACAACTGCAAAGCCTTTTCCTGCTTCTCCCGCTCTGGCAGCTTCGATACTGGCATTGAGTGCCAACAGATTCGTCTGTCCCGTAATTTGAATGATTTTCTCCGTCAGCTCACGAATCTCTTCAACCGCTTTTGAACGTTCTATCTTATCGCTTACCTCTTCTGCCATTGCATCAGAACGAACTTTCATTTGTTTTTGTGTCTCAATGGCCTTTGATTGGATTTCTAATGCTTTTTTCTGAATCGCTTCTGTATTCACTCTTCCCTCTTCTGCCTTGGTTGCTACTCCTTCAACCGCATCGGAAACCTGATTCACAGAGTCATCCACCATATTCAAAGAAGCGGTTGTCTCCTGCATTGCAGCACTCATCTGTTCCATCGTTGCCGATACGTCAGCAATACTGTCTTTAGCCGCTTTGAGATCTTCCACCACAGTTTTTGAAGAACCTTTCAGTTTTTCAGAATTATCAGCGATGTTCAACATAATCTCCCGGATATAAGCAAGCAGTTCATTCACATTTCCTGCAATCAATTCTAATTCATCTCCGCTGGCTACTTCCAACTTCTGTGTCAGATCACCCTCGTTGTGCACCAAATCATAGATCTTGGTATCAACACTTTTTAATCCTTTTGTGATTCCTGCTACTAAGATATTGATCAGAATAATTGCAATCACCATACAGATTACACCAATCATTATCATACGAATCAGCATATTATGCAATTCATTGGAAATATAACCCGCATCATAATCACTTCCAAGAATCAATGTAATGTTTCCTTCTAAATCATATATTGGTACATATGCCGTAATCAGCATTCCGTCTTCTGTATCATCAATAAAATCCTGACTATAGATATTCCCCTCAAAAACCGTCTTAAGCTCTGAATACGGGTAGTCGAACTCATCACCGTATTCTTCATAATCACTCGATACCTGATAATAGACCTTATTCTTGTCTGTATAAAGCGTATATAAAAACTTGATACCATATTTGTCTGCAAACGTTTTGAGATTTTCTCTCATACGTTCGTTCTCCTTCTCATCTGCCTTATCATCAATCTGATGTAACGCCCTGTGATCGATCTGATCTGCTGTCATCTCTGCACAAAGAGTTGCTTCCTCAACTGCTAACTGTACCATTCCCCTCTCTGCATCCCGATACGAAAAGAATACGATCAAAGCACAGGTGATGACAATAACAATACTTGTAGGAAATAGTATTTTTCCTTTAATACTTAAGGTCCGAACTTTCCAATTTTTCTCCATACCTTCCCCTCCTTAATATTTCAAATAATATCAAGACTCGCTTGCGAGTCTTGCACATCGGATTCGAGTCGGCTGTACCGACAAATCCCCATTCGAATCCGTATACATCTTTGCAATGTGTCTCACTCAGTCGGAACTTGTGCAGCGGCTGAGTGAGACTTCTCATCCCTCACCTACGCTACTGCTTAGAGTTCGTTGAAAAAATTTTCCGACTGAGTGAAAATATCAGTTGCTATAATCAATATTATACCGTATACGACACAAACTTTCAACAATTCCATCTCTTAAAAATGACCGTTCGTAACAGTTGTTACTGTTCAGACGTACACCACCCAAACAATTACCTGACCTAAACTATACACGGTCAAGTTCCCGTAGTCGATTAATAATTCCATTTACCAGGGCAACCCGGTTAAACGGGGTCATAAAATAAAATCCATCTGCAAAGTCCATTGCCTTTTTGCCAATCTCCACACTGATTCGTATAGCCGTCTCCTCTGCTTCCGACCGTTCCATATCCGGCCGATAACTGTTTACGATTTCGTCCGGCACATGAATTCCCGGTATTTCATTTTTCATAAACATTGCATTTTTGTAACTGACAAGAGGCATAATTCCAAGAAGAATCTTTGCCTGAGTCTTTTCTTTTAATTCTCTTACCCTTGCAATATCCTCGTCAGAGTATACCGGTTGTGTCAGAAAATAACTGCAACCCGCCTCCATCTTTTTCAACATTCGCTGTGCAATAGCATCCGCATTGATTCCTGCATAATTCAGTGCACCTCCGTAAAACATCGGTTCTTCTTTGAAAATTTCCGCATTCATATTTTTTACATAATCCATTAATTTCACAGAATTCATATCAAATACACTGGAAATAATATTGCGGTCATCCCTTGCCACCGGATCTCCGGTAATGATCAGCATATCCCGGATTCCATTGATATGCCCTCCTAAAATAGCTGACCGCAGTGCAATGAGATTGCGGTCACGACAGCAGACATGAGGCATCACACGGATTCCTGTTTTGTTTGCTACATAGACGCCCATCTGAAAAGATTCTGCCCTTGATTTTGCCATCGGAGAATCGGATATTGTGACCAAATCTACATTATTTTCCTTCAACAAGTATGCTGCTTCTAAAAATTTATCTGCATTCTGATTGAACGGAGAATCAATCTCCACCACATAAACACGTTCGCCCTGATTCAACTTTTGGATAAAGGATTCTCCAACCGGACTCTTTTCCTTCCTGACTTCTGCAACAGATATCTTCTCATTCTGTACTTTCTCTACAGACCCTTTTGCCTTTTCTGCCACCTCAATCCGCTTTTTTGCGGGAACAGTCTTTTTTTGCAGGATTCCTGCAAGTGCCTCAATATATTCCGGTGTTGTACCACAACATCCACCGATCAAATTGACTCCGCAGTCTGCAATCTCTTTCATAACGGAAGCATAATAGGTCGGATCATCAATAAACAATTGTTTCCCCCTGAGTATATGCTCATATCCTGCATTCGGCAGCACACTAAAAATACACTCCTTTGTAAAAGTGATCTCTCCAAGCAGCTTATTCATGTGCGTTGGACCGATTCCGCAATTAAAGCCGAATCCATCCAATACGGATTCATCAGCTAACCATGTTACTATTTTCTGCATACTGTATCCATACTGAGTATATCCCATACGATTGACTGAGAATTGTGCCAGTACAAAAATCTCTTCTTCTCCCGCAATCTGCCGCAAAATCTCCGCAATCTGCAAAACAGTCGGAACTTCTGCAAAGGTTTCTATAATAAAAATGCGGATTCCCTGCGAAAACAAAATCTTTCCTATCGAACGGTATTCTTCTAATACCTGCACTTCTTCCTGTTCATCGCTGTAACGAATGGGGCCGATTGAACCGCCGATCCAGACCTTATGTTCTGGTGCACCGCTCTGCATCTTTTTCTCTTGACAATGTCTCACTGCCGCCTTCGCATTTCTTACAGCTGCAATCAGATATTGTTCGATTTCTTCTTCTGAAAACAGCATATGATTCACCGCAAAGGTATTTGTCCGGAGCAATCTGGCACCTGCATCAATATACCGTTCATGAATTTCCTGAATCCATTCAGGGTGGGAAACATTTGCGCTCTCTGCCTCCCCATCTTCCGGGTGAAGCCGGTTATAATAAGTTCCCATTGCTCCGTCCATCAATATGATTTCATTATCAATCTGCTCTTTGAACTCCTTGACCTGCATTCCTGTCTTCCTCCGTTGTCCTCTTTATAACATACACTATAAAATACCATTGTATCTATTCAGCAGAGCTGAACAGATACGCAACAGGCATGGTGCTGACGCACATTCCGGTATGCCCGCTGCATCTTCAATCTCTTTTCCGGTCAGACTACTGTATCTTCTTCAAATCATTTTTTTCAATTGCAGCAAGTATGTTCATATTCTCTGTAAAAGGACGGTCCGGATCAATAAAGGACCATTTTCCACCTATCTCTTCTACCGCTACTACATTGAGTTTGTATTTTTTTCGAAGATTCAGTTCCTTTAGATTCTTTCCAATCCACTTTTCCTTTGGCAGCATCTTAACAAGACAAAGATTATCATCCACTGCAAAAAATTCTAAAAAGGAAGAAGACGTCAATATTCTTGCCGTTCGGATTCCTGTCTCCTTTTCCGGATTAATAATCCGATCGGCACCTACTTTTTGCAGGATAATGGCCATTCGATCAGAAGATGCCTTTGCCACCACAAAAGGAACACCCTGTTCTTTCGCCTCCATCACACATAAAATACTTGCCTCAAGATCCGATCCCATGGTAACCACCACGATATCCATATTACTAAGACCAAGTTCTTTCACTTCCTCTTCATTTGCCAAATCTGCCACAACTGCGATGGTAGCCTTTTCAGAAAATTCCTGTATCGTTTCTTTTTTGCCATCCACCACCATGACATCTGCTCCCATCTCATATAAATTGTCCGCCAGACTGCTTCCATATTTTCCAAGACCTAATACTGCTATTGATTTACTCATATCGATTCTTCTCCTTTTCTTTAGTTATCGGTTCAGTATATTGTAAATCACTAAACAAAAACTCTTTTCTGATTTCCTACAGATATTTATCAAAAAATTCATTGTATCTCTATCCAACATAAAATCTTCCCTCTGCAAAACTGACACTATTTTTATCCGGCTTTACCTTCGTGAAAAACAGTGCCATGGAAATTGGACCGATACGCCCCAAATACATTCCAATCACAATCAAAACTCTGCCAGCCGTATTAAGCGTAGAGGTAAGTCCTCTCGTCAGTCCGACTGTTGCTAATGCACTGACCACTTCATAGAGTCCATCCTCCAGTGAAACATCATTCGTTGCAAGCAGAATCACAGAAAATACAAACGTTGCAAAAAAACTTACTGCAACAATTGCTGCCGCTTTGCGCATCAAATCCTCTGATATCTTACGTTTAAAGATGACCGTTTCATTTCGATTACGAATATATGATACTGCATTCAGCACCACTATGAACATAGTAACTGTCTTGACCCCTCCGGCCGTTCCCACAGGAGATCCTCCAATAAACATAATAAAATACCCGATCACACACGAAACACTCTTAAGCTTCTCTTGTGGAACTGCTGAAAATCCGGCAGTACGCCATGTTACCGATTGAAAAATACTATTCAGCACCTTATTCCCTATACTCATGTTTCCAATGGTGTCCGGATTATCATACTCTGCCAAAAAGATTACCATTGCTCCTGATATCAGCAATACCAGTGTCAATGACAGCACCAGCTTTGTATGTTCCCCCATTCTCCGCATAGTCTGCATTGGAGTATATTTGTGATGAATTCCATTTATGACTGAACGCTTTACATCAAACCAGACCACGTACCCCAGACCACCCATGATTATAAGCAATATTGTTACAATCATAACCAGGGAGTTCGACTGATAACCAATCAGACTATCCGGACCTATAATATCAATTCCTGCATTGCAGAAGGCAGATATGGAGGTAAAAACAGAAATCCAGATCCCTTTCAGCAATCCAAACTGCGGAATAAACACAATACTGTAAAGACATGCTCCAATCCCTTCTACGACAAAAGTTCCTTTAATCACGCCAACAAGAAAAGATAAAATTCCAGAACGTGAATCCAGATTAAAAGCGTCATACAAAAGTACCCTGTCACTAATAGAAAACTTCTTGTGTGCAAGCAGCATCAACATAGATGTCACCGTGATGATTCCCAGTCCTCCAATTTGAATCAGAAACAGAATCACAACTTTTCCGAACAAACTCCAATGTATGTACGTATCCACTACTACAAGTCCTGTTACGCATACAGAGGTCGTGGCAGTAAAAAGTGCCGTCATAAAATCGGTGTGCTGTCCTTGTGCAGTCGAAACAGGAAGCAATAAAAGTCCTGTTCCCAGAAGAACCGCAAAAAGAAAACTAAATATTATAATTCTTCCGGAGCCCAGACGAAATCGTTTATTCCGTTTTTTGGGGTTCTTATTCGCTGTCACTTCTTTTGCCGCTTGCATATTCTTATCCTCATTCTTTCTATCATTTTAAATACCTCTCATTTTATCATGTCGCCTGTCGGCTCCATGCGGGCATTCGCAAAAGTATTGATTTTTCGTGCAAGCACGAAATCAACACCTTTGC
>CAJOPP010000294.1 GCA_905236365.1 uncultured Lachnospiraceae bacterium | reverse complement strand
GCAAGTAGTTTTGCATGATCTGACGCATCACCATCTAATAATTGTACCACATAATATCCATAGTCAGAAACGATCACATCACTGACCCCATTTTCCTCTAATTGGTCAATTGCATCTTTGTACTCTTTGTTCAAATCTGCATATTTTAGATATTTTTCCATTCCTGTAACCGACTCGTCATAGTCGTCTAACAATGTCTTCATATCTTCTCCTGCATGTGCCTGATCTGCATAGTGATGTGCTGCTTCTTCGATCTCCTGGCACTTTTCTTCCGACTGTTTCATAACTCTTCCATTTTTGTCGGACTGCACCATCCCATTCTTATCCGGCAACACAGTAGGAAATGTTACCTGATATACCTTTACATAACGTTCTTCTTCCGGTTGTTTCTCCACTGCCTCATCTGTAGATAAACTTTTTGCATACGAATTACCCAACGCACGCATTTCATAAACTGTTTTTACATCAGAAACGGAGATATCCTTTTTCTTCAACCAGTCTTTTCCGTAAAATGACACAAACGCTTCCGATTCCGCTTCCACATCTTTTATTTCTTCTTTTGTCAGCTTATACTTTGCATTTTGGGCTTCTTTATACAACAATACAACTGAGATGATCTCATTTTCCAACCCATTCTTGTAAAAATCTGCATAAGTCTGCCCGTCCTCCCGCTCTTTTGCCAATTGTTCCATGTCCACATTATATTCTTTTGTATAAATGAGTCCAAATAATGTAACCTCTCTATCGTAAATCTTTTCTTCATTTAAAGAGAAAATCCATTTATTTTCCGTTCCACAGGCTGTCAAAACAACCACTAATCCTATACACATAAAAAAAGTCAGAAATTTTTTCATCATGTCATCTTTTCCTCCCTGTTGTTTTCGACTTATGGCACTCTTCTTATGATTTGATAATATTTGAAGAAAAGGAGTCGCCGCACCTCTTTTGTAAATGCAACAACTCCTTTTTCATTTTATAAAGTGAAGTCATAAATTGTAAGAATTACAAGTCTATTCTTCTCTAACATCTGTCAACCGCTATCATTTCACGGAATAACTTACCAAAATTAGTTGTTAATCAACTTGTCTTCACCATTCCAGCTATATAACTTACGAATCTCCTCACCAACAACCTCTGCCGGATGCTCAGCAGCTAACTTTCTCATAGCCTTGAAATGTACCTGACGTCCAGCCGGAGACATATCCAATAAGAATTCTTTTGCGAAAGAACCATCCTGAATATCAGCAAGAACCTTCTTCATAGCCTTCTTGGTATCCTCTGTGATAATCTTTGGTCCTGTAATATAATCACCGTACTCAGCTGTGTTAGAAATAGAATATCTCATTCCTGCAAAACCTGACTGGTAAATTAAATCTACGATCAGCTTCATCTCATGGATACACTCAAAATAAGCATTTCTTGGATCATAACCAGCTTCTACCAATGTCTCGAAACCAGCCTGCATCAAAGCACAAACACCACCGCAAAGAACTGCCTGTTCACCAAACAAGTCTGTCTCTGTCTCTGTGCGGAAAGTTGTCTCAAGAACACCAGCTCTTGCTCCGCCGATTGCTAACGCATAAGCCAATGCGATCTCCTGAGCCTGTCCGGTTGCATTCTGCTCAACTGCTACTAAACAAGGAACACCCTTGCCTGCCTGATACTCGGAACGTACGGTATGTCCCGGTCCCTTAGGAGCGATCATTGTTACATCCACATCCTTAGGCGGTACAATACAGCCATAGTGAATATTGAAACCATGTGCAAACATTAACATGTTGCCAGCTTCCAGGTTTGGCTCAATGTCCTTCTTATAAAGATCAGCCTGTAATTCATCATTGATCAAAATCATGATGATATCTGCTTTCTTTGCTGCTTCAGCTGCTGTATAAACTTTAAATCCCTGAGCTTCTGCTTTTGCCCATGACTTACTACCTTCGTATAAACCGATGATAACGTTACAGCCTGACTCCTTTGCATTGAGAGCATGTGCATGACCCTGGCTACCGTAACCAATAACTGCGATAGTCTTGCCATCTAATAATGATAAGTTACAATCTTCCTGGTAAAAAATCTTTGCCATTTTATAGTTCCTCCTAAAATATATATGTCTGACTGATTACTTCGAACCAGCAGTACCTCTTGTTAAGCCTGTAAGACCTGTTCTTACAATTGAATCAATCTCAAATCCATCTAACAAACCAATAAATGCTTCAATCTTATTGGCATTTCCTGTTAATTCTATTATTACTGAATCAATGGACACATCTACAATCTTTGCTCGGAACACATCCGTGATTGCTATAATCTGCTGTTTCTCTTCCCGGTTTGTCTTCACCTTGACAAGAACCAATTCCCTGCAGACAGACTCTCCATCCTTCAGCTCTGTAATCTCTACAACATCTTCTAACTTGTTCAGCTGCTTCGCAATCTGAGAGAGCGTCAAATCGTCACCACTTACTGCTACTGTCATTCTGGAATACTTTGGATTCTCTGTTACACCTACAGATAAACTGTCGATGTTATATCCTCTTCTACTAAATAATCCTGCTACCCGGCTTAATACACCTGACGTATTATCTACCAACAGGGACAATACCATTTTCTTCAATTTCATTCCACCTTTCAACATAAAATGTGCTTCTATGCGGTAATAACACATTTTCACGCAACTAAGTAATATTTTAGCAACTATCAGGGCACATGTCAAATACTTTTATTATAGTTTCTATGATCAACCGCTACCGTGTTACAGTTCACTCGTTAGCCAGTAAACAGTCACCGAGTGTGGTATATGTTGTCCAATGTAGGGCTATTTGTGAACGTCGGCACT
>CAJOPP010000293.1 GCA_905236365.1 uncultured Lachnospiraceae bacterium | reverse complement strand
TGCGCTTGATCTCCCAGTATATCATTTACAATTTTTTGTAAAACCTTCAATATTTCTTCTTGATTCATTTTATCTTGATTCATTGTATTTCCTCCGGCATATTCTCCAACGCATGATAATCTACTTTGTTCATTTTAGTTTTAGGAAATTCATCCAAATAGATAACCGCTTGTAATTGACTGTATTCGGGAAGTTCTTTTTGAACTGCAGCTATTATTTGTGCTTTCAGTGCCGAACGATCGACCGATTCATCCGGAATTACGTAACAAACAATTCTATGACCTGTTACGGGCGATTTTTTTCCAACAATATAACACTGCTTCACCCCGGGTACAGTTAAGACGATCCTTTCAATTCTTGACGGATAAATATTAAATCCGGAAACAATAAACATTCGATCCAATCTTTGATGAAAAGTTAAGTAACCTTCCTCGTCAATCGAAAAGGCGTCACCGGAATGCAACCAAAGGATTCCGTCATCGTGCAGTTGAAGGGCTTTGGCGGTAGCTTCTTCATCTTGAAAATATCCTTTCATCACAGTCGGTCCGGCAATACACAACTCTCCAACCGTACCGCAAGGCAATGCTTTTTGGGTTCCGGGTTCAACAATCTTACAAAGCATATCCGGAAGCATCATACCGGATGTGCCTTCTTTTTTAAAAAAGTATGGCTCATAGCAACATCCGGCAGTACACTCTGTCATGCCATAACCATTTCTGATGTAGCAGGGCGAACCGCTTTTTTGAAGATAATTGTCCATTTTTTTGCGAGTTTTTTCCGATAAAACATCTCCGCATGAACCTAACGCGTGAAAGAAGGAACCGTTATACTTATCAAATTCCCGACATCTCAAAATTGCGTCATAGAAAGCAGGAACACCGAATAACAATTCTATTTTATGTTTAAAAATCAGTTTTGCGCATTTTTGTGCATTGAACAGCGGTATTAAGAAGACCTGAATGCCACAGCATAACATAGAATGAACACAAACACCCAACCCGGTACCATGAAAAATCGGGAGAATATCCAATACCTTCATTCCCAAAGCATTATGAATTCCCATGGAATCAAATGATTGTACTGCCACAGCATTGAAATTTCGGTTTGATAACATAACTCCCTTTGATTCGCCCGTGGTTCCTCCGCTGTACATAATAACTGCAGTATCGTCTCCTGAACCATTATTATTTAAAAAAGAGTATGTCTTTCCTTTGGATATAAATTCTCGCCAGTCGAGACCTGCTTCTTCCTTTTTTTCTTTCAATCGGTACAAACTCTTTTTTAATGTGGGAAGTGCATCTGAAACATGCATCACAATGGGTAGTACAGAGTATCCTGCAGGCCATTGAATCTCCGACAGTTTTTTCTCAAAGAGATCCAATATAACAATTACGTGACTGTTTGTTTTTATGACGGCTTCTTTTATTTCGTTCGAAGAAAGTGAAGGATGCAGCATATTAGACACAGCACCCAGAGCATTTAATCCGTAAAACGCATAGAGCGCTTGCGGAAGATTCGGCGAAATTATCGTTACAAAATCTCCCTTTTTTACCCCAATCGCCTGAAACGCTTGGTTACACGCTTCAATATTGTGAAACATATCGTTAAATGTAATGTTTTTGCCTTCCAAAAACAATGCTCCACGGTTTCCCCAATCGGCAGAAACTTCTTTTAAATAATTAAATATAGAGCATTCCGGATAAGTATCTCGCCACAGTTCTTTTGCTTGATGCTCATACCAAATGGTTTTCACTCTTTGCACGTCTTGATCCTCCTATTATAAGAATGCTTTATTTGACATTTTATATAAGCTTTGATATAATAAAATAGCTTATATTTATATGTATTATATCATATTAAACCTATTATGTAAAGAGGAGGGGAAAACCATAAATTCGCCAACTTCTTCTCATATGCTGTTTTTGCAAAATCAACAGAATGTTGATTCTTCGGTTTGGAATTTAGCAGCTTATCTCCTTTTTTCAACTGAAATTTCAGATGATTTATTGGAAGCCGGTTTAAACGAAATCATTTTAAAAAATGATGCTCTGAGATTGCGCCCTGTTTTTCATGGCAACCAAATTGATATAGCTGTTGATCCTTATACCCCAACGAAAATTGAAAAGCACACTTTTGAGACAAATG
>CAJOPP010000292.1 GCA_905236365.1 uncultured Lachnospiraceae bacterium | reverse complement strand
TTTGCACTTGATAAGAGAATTTTGCGTTCACAATTTTCTGATGCGTGGACAAGAGAGATTGAGGTTTCGATTCCTGTTCTTGAGATGGATAAGTGGAGAGGTACTTGTGATAAGTGGAATGAATTACTTTCTTTTTTGACGGGAGATATTTGGAAAGTTGAATTTAGGTCAACACGTGCAGAATATGGTACTCATAAAAATCCTAACCGTACAAAGATAGATGTCTCTGGATGTGACTGCGTAAGTCTTTTTTCTGGGGGACTCGATTCATTTTGCGGTGCTATTAAACTGTTGGAAGAAGGCAAGTCACCTGTTCTTGTAGGACACAATGAATATCCTAAATTAAGGTATATTCAGGAAAAAATGGTAGAAGACTTTAGAAATAATTATGAATCACAATCAATATCATTTTTAAGTTTTACAGCAGGTGCGAGAGCACCAATGACTATCGAAGGGGAACGATTAAGAAAATCAGAGAATACATCAAGGGGACGTTCGTTGTTGTTTCTCTGTGCCGCAATTTCAATAGCTGGAATAATGGGTGAGAATGTACCTGTTTATATTCCGGAAAATGGGTTTATTGGTTTAAATATCTCATTAACAAATAGTAGAAAAGGTTCATGTAGTACGAGGACGACACATCCATTTTTTATAGAAGGGTTATGTGCAATTCTGAGAAGTGTCGGTATTCAGAATAATATCGAGAATTTTTTTGCGTATAAGACAAAAAGGGAAATTGTAAGGTCGGTTGCTGGTACACCGTCATTTGCCAATAATTATAGATATACAATTTCTTGCTCTCATCCCTGTGTTGCAAGATATA
This sequence comes from uncultured Lachnospiraceae bacterium, assembly GCA_905236365.1. Taxonomy (GTDB): domain Bacteria; phylum Bacillota; class Clostridia; order Lachnospirales; family Lachnospiraceae; genus CAG-590. The sequence continues at coordinate 1,791 of CAJOPP010000292.1, read as the reverse complement.
ACCGGATTGGTTCTAGGGAATATCCGGTTAATTGTGGGTTCTGTTATCCGTGCTTGATACGAAAAGCATCATTACAGGATGTCGAATCAAATAATCATAGCGAAGACAAAAGTATCCTATCATTTTTAAATACGGATTCTGAAAGCAGTAAATCCTCAGATTTGTATGCTGTACTAAGCAGCGTGCATCGTTATAAATGTTTATCAGATAAAGAACTTCGAAGGATGATAAGAGGTACGGGAAAACTTAATAACGAAAAAGTGGCATGGTTTGAAAAAGTATATAAAGATGGTATGGCGGATTTGGAAGAATACTTTAATAAAGAACCAGGTATGGAAAAATTTTTGTGATGAAATATTTAATAGATACACATTTTCATTTGGATCACTATAAAAATTACATAGAAGTAGCAGAAAGCATAAATGCTCTACAGCAATATACTTTAGCTGTAACGAATTCACCAGGTGTATTTTTGTCATGCCAAAAAATATTTACCGAGAGCAATTATTTGAAGTTGGCAATGGGCTTTCATCCACAGAATTTGGAATTAAATCCTACGGATTTGAATGATTTTATTAAGTTATTAAATAGAACAAATTTTGTAGGCGAAATAGGGCTTGACTATTCTAAAAATAATTTTTTGAATCCGACATTTCAGAAAGAGTGTTTTGAGAAGATAGTTGAATGCTGTGCCTCAATGAATAAAGTGATGACAATTCATATTAGAAAGGCAGAAGATGATGCGATCCAAATTTTAAGAAAATACAAGCCGAAGAAAGCAATAATACATTGGTATACGGGAAATGAGGAGTATTTACGACAATTATTGGAATTGAATTGTTTTTTTTCGATTAATAGTAATATGGTTTCGGGAAAGAATGCAGATAGGTATCGAATGATTCCCATTGATCATATTTTAGTTGAGAGTGATGGCCCATATACAAAAGTAAACGGAAAGAAGTATTCTCCGGAACTGTTGTTTGATTCATATTCAATGATTGCAAAGTTTTATGATGATCAAGAAATAATTAGGCATGTTTATGACAATTTCAAAAGAATGCTTTTGTTATGATAAAGTGATTTAAATCTTTGGTGGAGGACAGAACTATGTTTATGATGGTTCTTCTGTTAAGGAAATGCTTGTGCCTGTAGTTGAAGTTAAGACTGCAAAGGGTAAGTAGCAGATTAACTATGCAGATGTGATTTTTACGACATCAACTCGTAAAGTGACAAAGAAAGGATTGTGGATGAGCTGGATAGAAAGAATGTATTACAGAGCTATGAGTTCTTGATTGATATAGCGTTTGCTGACGATTTTGGCTTTTAGAAGTGAAACAAGATAAGGAGGTCTTTCGCTGTGGCTAATATACATTTGAGCTATATCATAATTGAAGTGCAGAAACATGAAAACAAAACGCTGCAGCAGCTTCTTTTATCAGATATAGAAGGAATAATAAATTACAGAGATGAAGATTACTTTTATTTAACAGAAGCCGGTGATGAAAAGATAAGGTATTCCCTCAATAAGAAGAAAACTTCTAATCGATGTTATCTATCTTTGGATTCATCCCTCCGTGTTAGTAAGGGAATTGAATTATTACAAAAAATAGATGACGCAATATGTAAGTCGCCTAATCAAAGGTATTATACGGTGATTAGAGATTATGATGGAATATCAGAAGTTCTGTGTGAAAAATTATATAAGAAATTCTCTATGTTTGAGCGAGGAATGCGTCAGTTAATATTACTTGTTCTGACGAAAGCATTTGGAGTGGCTTGGAGGAATGAAAC
>CAJOPP010000291.1 GCA_905236365.1 uncultured Lachnospiraceae bacterium | reverse complement strand
GTCTGCTGTCTGCCACCGATCAGTTGCTGACCCAGCACATAGTTGACATCAAACCGGTTTGTGATTGCCGGAGTGGCACCTCTCGCCGGTACAATGAGCTGCACATTGTTTGTCTTAAGCAGAGCAAAGATTGGTTCCCAGATATAAATATCTTTCGCCGCACCAAACGGGTTATCAATAAAGATAACTTTCTTAAGATCATTCGCTTCCGCCTCCGGTGCATACATGCCGGAAATATAGTTAATGATGGATACCAGAAACTGAATGTAAATACCCTGTGACTGTCCGGTGCTGCCCACCGCCTCTTCATAACGGAGATACCGGCTCTGCTCCTTCATTCGCTCCCGTTTATAAAGTTTCAAACGGATAGCATTCATATCCGTTACCATAACACCAAATAATTTCTTTAACAATAAGCGATTCTTCATGTATTTGATCCGGTCATTGTTATCGGTAAACTGATCCGCTCCATTTACCACCTCATCAATATAATCGGACATTCTCTGTTTGATAAACTCTTCTTTCACATACGGAATGGTCAGATCGATCATCTGGATCATTTTCCCGTCTAACTGGATACGGGACAGCTTCGGAAGTTTATCAAGCTCAGTACGTACATCCTTGCAACGCTCAATACACTGGTTTTCAAAGTGATCCTTCACTGCTTCCATATCCTCAATTCCCTGTTCGACACGCTCCTTCTCCAAGGCGATATAGGAGATCATCTCCCGGATATTGGCAAGCAGTGTTCTGGCTTCCTCATAGGTCTCCGGCACCTCTACATCTTCCTTTACCGAATCAGACAGTTCAAATGCTCCCATGGAAAAGAATACATTTGCCGTCTGTGTCTTGTAATTCAAAAGCTCCTGCTTCGCTCTTGCAAGTGCCTTGTTGCTCTTGTCATATCCAAGCAAACTCTCCTCGAAAATGTCCCGGATTTCAGACTGTTCTTTCATAAGAACTGTTCCTCCGGTCACATCTAACCCTTCACTTTCCACTATACGCCTGACATCTTTATAGAGGTCGATCAGGATACCATTGTTCTTCACATACTGCTGATATTCCTGCTGGAACTGCTTCATCTCTTCCTGGAGACTGCGGAGTATCCGATCACCTTCTGCAATTGCCTGAACCGCTTCTTCTCTCGATACTTCTACCGGTTCATAAGTGCCAAACCGTTCCGCAAGGGCTGCCGTTGCCTGTTCAATTCGTCCTTCTAACCGGGTTGCCTCCCGTTCCTTTTTCTTCAGATCTTCCTGCAACTGGTCTCTCCTTACGGATAACCGGGATAAATGCATGCTCATCCGGTTTAAGAAATCCTCCTCCACCGGATGCAGTTCTCCTTCCTCCTTTAACTGTTCCAATACTGAAAGTTCAATCTTCCTTCTTTTGATTACTTTAAGACCTCTTGCCATACTTTCCTGAAGTGTCGTGATCAATTTTTTCTTATCCTCTAATACGATGGTCGCCTGCTCCACCACCGCCTTAGCAGCAAGAAATTCTGCCTTTAGTGCTTCTTCTGTCTTATTTGCTCTGGTAAATCTACCCTCCACATAATACTCTTTGTAAATGGATTCCCAGTCGGCAAGCACTTCTTTGATCTGCTGCTCCATATGGAGAATCTGTGTTTCTAATTCCTCTTTTCGAATAGCGGCTGCCTCTTTCTCAGACTCCGCCTCCTTCGTATCCGATTCCAGCCGAAGCACTTCTGAAGTATAATGATCTAATTGTTTTTTCGTCTCATCGGTCAGATCACTCTTTGCCTCGATTCCTGCCAGTTTTACCTGTTCCTGTTGATTTTCCTGAAGCTTTGCTTCTGTCTGATCCAGTTCTGCTTTCTGTATCTCCCGGTGTGCTGTCAGACGTTCCATATCTGCTTTCAGACTCTCCAGCATTCTCTGATGTTCTAATACCACTTCATTTCCAGACTGTACTTCCTGCTCTGCGTTGATAAATGCTGCATCTGTCAGCTTTGCCGTATAATCCAGATCCTCGTCATATGCAGATTCCAGTTCCCGGAAGTGCTCCAGTTCTTCCCGCAATTCTTCAAGTTTTCGCTCCAGACGGGTAGTCTCCATGGCAAGGGCATCCTCTTCCAAAAAGCTGCTCTTATCTTTTGCGATCAGCAGCACTCCATTCTGTGCCTGCGGAATATGCGGAGACTCCAAAACCGCCTGATCATAGATAGTCACCGCCTGATTCTTTAGATCAATGGTTCCGATCCGTTCATCTTCTTTTACCAGATCAAATTGCTTCGTCACAACTCCATACGGCAGCAGTGGATAGCGCTCCAACAATTCCTCCCGGTTTGCTCTCGGCAATGCAGACAGATAATCCACACCGGACATTGCAAAATCTCCATGCCTGCTTTCCAGATAATCCTTCACTTTGGAAACCGCCTCAGACTCCTCTAAAATTCTTCCCTCTTTTACCTGTTCTAAATGATGCTCCGTCTGCTCTATCTTCTTTTCCAGGCCTGCAATTATCACCTTCTGCCGGAATGCCCGTTCCTTAATGGTATCATAAAGTGATGCCATATCCTTCACGCCATAGATCTGCACCATATTCTTCAAGCGATCCTGATTCAGACTATATTCTTCATGATTCTTTTTTGCATTAGACAATCGTTCTTCCGCCTGCTTTAAAGCTGCCTGCTCCACATAGAGCTGCTTTTCCTTTTCTCCTAATTCTTCAATATCGTTCAGATAGGATGTCTCCAACTGTTCTTTTTTCTCCCGAAGGCTGCCCTCTTCTTTTTTCAGTGTTTCCAACAGATCTTTCAGATCGCTCAACACTAATATGGACAGCTCCTTGCGGACTGCACCAATCTCTTCCATCCGTTTGCGATACTCTTCTGCAAGCCGATCCTTGTGACTCTTTGCGACCGCAAGTGCTATCTTTCCCTCTTCTGCCACCCGGGTAAGAGACTCTACCTGAACAGTGAGCCCGGATAATTCCTGTTTTCTTGCCTCCAGACGTTTGCGAATATCCTGAAGCTTCTCATCATCCATCTGTTTCTTTGTATAGGCATACTGATGCAGTTTGGCAAGCTGATCAGAATTGGCATCTTTTGATGCATCGATCATTGCCTGATTTTCCTCCATCAGTGCCTTATCATCCAGATAACGTATGTAATCATTGATACTTTCCTTTAAGTTCAGTTCTTCTTCCACAGACTGCAACTCCTGTGCTGCTTTCTCTGTATGATTTTGAAGATGTGTCATCTCTTCCTTCAAACCTTCCAGCGTGTACTGATCCTTCCGGATCTTCAGGCTCTCTATCCTTTTCCGTTCCCGCGAAAGATTCTGCTCCATGACCGCTTTTTGTTCCTCCATACGGGCAATTTCCGCTTCTCCCTGCCGGCTCAAAGACTGACCGGTCACATAAATATCCGCCAACGTTCCCGCTACCTTATCTTTTTGCTCATACAAAGACAAAAACGAAGATACTCTTCCCTCCAATAAATGCATCAGTTCTGTCTCTTTATCATAATTGGCAATCTCACTCTTTTTCTTGGAAAGTTCCACCAGCTTATCCTTAATGTCCAAAAGGGTCTTTGCCATATCCTCACTCACATCATTCTGTTCCGTCTTTACGAGAAAGGCCTTTTCAATGATCTCCTCGATCAGTAAATCTTCTACCACTTTGCGGGTCGTCTTATAGTGTGTTTCAAAATAGGTACGCACATGTCCCTCTGTCTTATTGATTCCCCGGATAATCTCCCACTGGCTCTCAAAGAGTCCATACTGACTGATAAAACGCTGATATTCTCCTTTGCGCTCAAAGATATAAACTTTCAGATTGAGGTTGCGTCTGCCTAATTCTTTCAAATAATTCTTAAGCCCGGCATAGCTAATCCGTTCCTTACTGTTTTGCAGGGGCAGGTTCACAATATCATTATCATTGTAATCTCTGTAAAAAATACAGTAATTAAAATAATCAATGGAGGCACTGTCTTTTCCTGCAGTTTCCGATTCATTTTCCGTCTTCCCGGCAGCAGCCTGTCCCAATGACAACTGTCCGCTTTCTGCATCTGCTTCCTTTGCTTTTCTCGCACAAAATCCCGTTGTCATATAGCGGAATCCTTCTTTGATGTCCTTGTCATCTAACTTCCACTCCACCAGAGAATGAATCGTGGTATTCCCGCCGCCATTGCGAAACAATTTCTCAATAGGCTGTTTCTCATCCAGGGTACAGTTTGGAATCAGGTTCTGTAAAAGAAGGAGCATCAGCACACTTTTTCCACCACCATTGGCCAAATCGTACAGAGTATTCTTTCCATACATACGCATGGAAAAATCATCATAGCCCTGGGTACCAAAGTTATATTTTACGTTATTTACTCGGATTCTATTTATGTTTGGCATGTTCTTTATCCTCTATCCTAATTATTTGCATCTGGTATCTATTCAGCAGAGCTGAACAGATACTGCATCTGTACATTCTGTCAATTCTTTGTGTCATATGACTGCTCTTTTCATGTAACAATTCACCCTTCAGCCGCCTGCACTTGCTGCGGGCGGCGTGCCAACAACATAAATTGTACCAGCAAAGGGTTCATCTGTAACCTCTTTCCGGCGTCACGTTTCCTGCCCTTCCCTGCTCAACGCATCATAAATCTGTCCACGATACTCCTCAAAATAATGCTCCACGATTGCCTGAAACCGTTCCGTTGGGTAATACCGTCTGCTCACTTCCACAAACAACTTTTCCCCAATCAGAAAATTAAAAGTCAGCTTTACAAAACTTGCTTTTGATGCCCGGGATGCCCGTAGCTCCTCCTGCTCTTCTCCTGTACTTGCCGGTAGTTCATCCCATAACAGTGCTACCGCCTGAAAGCTCTCCTGTCTTTCCTCATCCAGATCATAGACAGCAATGTCTTTCGTAAAAACGGATAACGCCCTGGTGACTTCCTCCATGACATCTTCAATCCGAATATATTCTTTGAACTGATAGGAGGCAGAATCGGAATAAAAAGTAAGCAGGATTTCATATATAATGAAATAACATAAATAAAGTTCTTTGTTATAGCGGACTCCGATGGCTTTCTTCAATTCTTCATTGGTATATCCAAAGATACGGTTGCCTTCACCTGCTGATAAAAACAGACTTTCTTTGTATTCATAGATACTCAGGTTTAATTTCTTTAACATAACACCCACAATCTCATATACTTCTGCATTGCCGTAATAGTCATCATAAAGACTTCCATTGGCACCGCCCCGTTTGATTTCCTCACCGGTTACCAGCTTTGCATAGATATCCATTGCTTTTTCCAGATTCTTCATCTCCATGTTATTATCCTCAGTCATTTTCTACAAATTATTGGGGCGTCGTACGAACTTTACAAATTCAAAACACCAAACCATCTCTTTATTATACACAACCATATTTCTTTTCGCAAATATATTCTGATATTTCCCAAATAATCCCTTTCTCCCGGTAGCGAATAAGCTATAATCGTGATATAATAAGCAACAATACTATTACGTATATTTTGTAGCAGCAATATCACGTTTATTTGGAATCAACAAAAAAGAGGATTTATGCAATGTCAAAACTTTTATTAATCGATGATGATGATGAAGTATTAACAATTAACAAAAAATATCTGTGCAGGGAAGGCTTTCAGGTCTATACAACCTCAAATCCGGTGCAAGGCATCCAACTTGTAAAAGAACTGCAACCCGACTGCATCCTGCTGGATATCATGATGCCGGGCATGGACGGTTTTGAATTATGTTCTTCCATTCGCCGTTTTTCTTCCATCCCAATCATTTTTCTTTCCGGTAAAACATCCGAGAATGATAAAATCACCGGTTTACTAACCGGGGCAGATGATTATATTGTCAAACCTTACAGTTTACGGGAATTGAAAGTGCGCATCGATGTTCTTCTCCGACGTGCAAAACCATCTTCTCCTATTACACAGACCAATCAGATATCCTTTGGCGATCTTGTCATTGACAAGCTGACACATAAAGCGTTTTTCAAAAAAGAAGACCTGCAACTTGCTAACCGGGAATATGAGGTATTACTTTATCTCGCTTCGCACCCAAATCAAGAAATTACTTTTGAGGAACTTGGAACTGCTCTTTTCGGCACATACCAGGAAATTGATCGTCGTTCCGTTATGGTCAATGTCAGTCGCCTACGAAAAAAAATGTCCATTGATCCCCTTCTGGAGCGATTTATCACGACCGTATGGTCCAAGGGATACAAATTTGAAGCTAAGTAACAGACAACCATCATTTTTTATCGGAGGAAACCTTATATGCCAGAAAAACACACTTTTTTAGAACCTTCCATCCAACAGGAGACCATAGAATCCTTATCAGCAAAGTTATTATCCACTATGACACAGTTAACCGAGACCAATCAGGAACTTCAAAAAATGCAAATGGAAAAAAATGAAATGTTATCTAATATTTCCCACGACCTACGTGCCCCAATCACTGCAATCCGAAGTGCAGTGGATTACCTCCTGTCTTCTGATTCGCTTTCCTTTGATGATTATCAGCAATCACTTCATTTGATTGATCGTCGCACACGCACACTGGAAAATCTCATACAAGACATGTATTATCTTTTTTGTGTGGAAGATACTTCCAAAAAGCTCGACCTGCAACCGATTGATGCCGTTCCCTTTTTAGAAGAGTATTTCTATGACACAATGATTGATACTCTCTATGATCATCATAATTTGCATTTAGAACTTCCTCAAGATCTACACTGCACATTAAATATTGATCTTCAAAAAATCATCCGCGTATTAGATAATTTATTTACTAATGCGGTCAAATACTCTGCCCCAGGAAGTGACATCACTCTTTCCGCAACTTTATCCGAATCGTACCAGCAACTTACTATTTCCGTATCCGATAACGGATTTGGCATTCCCCAGTCTGCTTTACCTAATATTTTTAATCGAACCTATACCGTTTCTTCCTCCAGAACCCCAAACTCCAACACCGGCAGCGGACTTGGTCTTGCAATCGTCAAAGCAATTGTTGAACGTCACCATGGAAACGTCTCCTGTTCCAGTAAAGAAGGGGTTGGCAGTTGTTTCTCTTTTACACTTCCTTGCCAACAGCTTCCCTGTCCGTCTAACCACTGAACAGTAACCGGCAGCAACGAATAATTCTAACAATAATGTAATAATTATTTACAGATCATTCATTTCATGCTATATTTTTAAAGATTTATTTATAAGTAAACAGAAAGGAGTAACAAATATGAAGACTTGGAATCAGCCTAAGATTGAAGAGTTAAACTTAAGTGAAACAGCATGTACCGATTGGTACGAGCCATGGACCCCTTGCAAGCCACAGAATCCTTGCAAGCCTGACTACCCAGATGAGGAAATCGTAAACAGCTTAAGTTAAATTTATATTCAAAAAACCACGCTTCTTTTAAGCGTGGTTTTTCATTTCTACAAATGTTGTAACTATTCAGCTATGCTTCATAGATATACATTTCGTACGCATCTCGCAGTAAATGCGAAATGCTACCTGAACAGTTACCTGCTTTCTATAAATTGCAATACCTCACGGATCACCTGCTCGGTTGTATCTTTCCCAATCGGACGACCTACATAATAAGTTGAGACCTTTGCTGCCATTTCCAGACATTTCTGTACCACGGAAGGAGAATATCGTTCTTCCTTTAGCAGGTGACGCAAAAAGAGATTATTTGCATATACGGATATCCGTTCTGTTCCCAAAACAGGAAAAGCCTCTACCTTCTCTTCCTCTACCATTCCTAACAATACAAATGCCCTGACCGGCATCGGATCAACACAAAAATCGCCTTGATACGGAACCAGAAACTTATCTTTTTCTTCATTGATATACAACAATTCCGACAAAGTATATCCCCGTTCTTCCGCCACATTACGACACAACTTCTGAAATGGAAATGCCGGATTAGCAAAAATCATCCCTTCCCTTCCGGTTTCCACCAATACCATATCGTCTGCCATCAGTGAATATCCCTCTTCCAGAATTGCAGAAGCAACCGTGGATTTTCCAACTCCACTTTCTCCTGCAATCAAAACAGCCCCCTTCTCATTACAAAGTGCACTGCAATGTAAAGATAACATTCCTCTCTGCATGGCCAACATAGAGAGTCCAAATCCCAAAATATAACTTTGCAGGTACGTTTCCTTACCGTTTTCCTTAAGAACATACCAAATATGATTTCCGTTTTCAACAATAATCCATGCCGTCCGATTGGATAACCAACTATATTCCATTCCAAAAGAATATTTCTTAACTTTTTCCTTGCGAAGCCATTCCGGCACCTCTCCTGCCAGAATATAGATTGTTTCCGAATCCGTTTTTTCTATATTCTCCTTTACCAACTGCGGAAAGAACAGATCTGAGATCACATGAAATCCATATAAACGATAATGATACATTACGATACCTCCATTGCTGTTTTTCCTTCCAGTTTAATCTCCCGGTCACAATATTCTAAAATACTCTTCCGATGGGTAATAATCAGACAAGTCGGTCTTGGTGTCAACTGCTGCAAACCTCTAATGACGGCTTGCTCTGTAACCTCATCCAGTGCAGAGGTAGCCTCATCCAAAATCAGAAAAGGCGCTTTTCTCACAAAGGCTCTTGCAATTGCAATTCTCTGAGCCTGTCCTTCTGATAGCCCATGTCCCCGCTCTCCAATTACAGTATCCAATCCCTGTGGTAATTCCATTACAAAATCATATCCAGATGCCAATCGCAACGCTTCCACCACATCCTCTTCCGTAGCACATAAATTTCCCATCAAAATATTTTCCCTGATGGTTCCGCTAAAAAGTGTATTTCCCTGTGGTACATACGCAATATAATCTCTAGTTCCTGCGTTGGCAAGTTCTTCCTCTCCGTCCTCATTAAAGAAGCGAACGGAACCTTGTACATCACTCATAAACGACATAATAATACGGATCAGTGTTGTTTTTCCAATCCCGGATTCTCCCACAATCGCAACAAATTCTCCAGGCACGATTCGAAGTGACACATTATCCAATACGGTCTCATCTGTATAGCCAAAGGTAACTCCATCTACAGCGACACCCACATTGGTACTTTCCATCTTTTCTTCCTGTTTTTTCTCCACCGGAATATCCTGTAATTCAATCACTCTTCCTGCCGAAGCCAGAATCGAAACCACCTTAGGTATCTGCTGTGCCAATTGCATAATAGGTGTCTGCACTCTATTCACAAGCGTCAAAAAAACAGACATCGTTCCATATGTAATGACCTTTCTGGATATCTGAATTGCTCCATAGGCAAAAGCAACAATATATCCAAATTGAAATGTCAATGACATTGCAGTAGAAGCGGCAACTCCTGCCTTTGTCCTCTTATATACCCAATAAAAACGTTCTTCCCGAAGTTGTGTCAGTTTATCCGCAAAATACTCCTCATTCGTAAAAGATTTTACGATCAACAGATTCGCAAGACTCTCCTGAATAAAAGAACGGTATGCTGCCTCTGACTCCTGCACTTTTATCTGCAATTTTTTTAATTTTTTCCCAAGCCACCATGATGCCAAAGCTGCTACCGGCGCTACCAGTAAAGCAAATAGCGCTAATAACGGCGAATAATAAAACAGGGTAAAAAATACCGCCACCAATTCAATGATCAACTGTATAATTCCCGGTATCGTATTTACAATGCCATCGGCAATATTTCCTGCATCGCTGGTAAGCCTCGTCATCAAATCCCCTGTATGATATTTTTTCACATCCATCCAATGGGATCGGATGATCTTTTCATACAGCTGCTTACGGATTCCAAATGTGAATTTCTCTCCCAACATAGTGGATGCCAATGTCATTCCCACATAGATTACCTGTAGCACCAATGTCAACACAACATAGATTACAATCATTCGGATAAAATCACTTCCGAAGGTTGCATTGTCAATAATCTGCTTTGAAATCTGTACCATCCAAAGAGATAAGAATGTCTGCATCAGATTAAACAGCATAATCGCAACTATTTTTCCCATATACGGTTTGGAATATTGCACCAGCCACTTTCCATAACGAATCTGATTTGCCCGATCCTCCCATAAACCTTTTATTCTGCTCATAATTTTTCAACATCCTAATCTATAAATTGATAAGCCTGCATTTTTTCTAAAAAATCCATAACCGATTTTTCACATTCTTCCGGTGTAACATCATATTCCTGCAAAAGTTTCTCTATGATCTGTGCCGGAGTAATCTCTTCCTGCAGCATATCCCATATATCATTTCCGGTTCCTTTGATCACAAAATACTTTCCGGTATCAAAGTCGATCATGACCTTTTCTCCTGCCAGATCTGTCACATTCAGTTGCTTCTTCATTACAATTTTCCTATTCTTATCCATATTTACTTTCTCCTTATTCTATATTTATGTGATATGGTGAAAATCATCTTTCTTCAGCCATTGATCACACAGTTTCCAAAAATGCTGATAATGACGATAACACAGTCATCTCTGCTACCACCTGCTTATCTAAATGATATTCTTTTTTCCTGATTTCCTTTCGAAGTTGTTCTACCTTTTCTTCATCCACATATTCCATTAATCGTGGATTACTAAGCAGTCTCATTACTTCCTCCCTGATATCATCCCAGTTGCAATTTACACGAAATGCATAATCTGCTGCCTGTACACCTCTTTTTCCATAATTATCAAGGATCAGATCCGGAACATAGCCCTTCATATAATCTCTAACTGCTCTCCGCTCTTTGCCCTTGCTGACAAAACAATCAATCGGCATCGAAAGACACAATTCCACCATCTCTTTACTTAATGTAGGATCCACCGATAATATTCCATAGCGGAGACTGTTATATGTATCAAAAAATCCCATATGCTGATAGACCAGAGGCATAAATCCAAATCCCTGCCGTTGTCTTTTCGAATCCATATAACCGTTTCCTCTTGATTTCATTATCTTTCGCTCTGTCTTTTCTACCTGATACGTTTTTCGATCCGTTTCCTGCAAAAAACAATCTTCTCCCAACCTGTACTTTTGAAATTTTTCCTTCCATAACGTGGTCAGATAGATCTTCACAAATCGTTTTCTCGGCAATCGATATAACCTACAAAAATCTTTCATTCCGAGATACGCCTGTCGCCAATGAAAACGGGCTATTTTCTGGTGCACATATGTAAGAATACTGCCGTATGAAATGGTAGCATTTCCATTTTGACCGGACAGCATTATCCGACATCCGTCTTCTGCTGCTTTTGACAGAATCGCATGAAGATTGACCATATTCAGGATCGGCTTCACCGGTTCCCGATAACAGTTTACATGTGCCTTCAAATCTGTAAAACAATGATCCCCTTCTGCACAAATAAATTGAGGGTATAAATTGGGATACATCTTTTGCTGGGCAAGAATGTAGTCTTTTTCATTTTCAATTTCTAACGGATTATCGGTCACTACATATTCCTTCAGTGGAACCGATGTATAACTGTAAAGAGAGTTTCCTTTTTCTGCAAGATGCCTTGCTGCAAAAGCCGCAACAGAAGACGAATCCAGTCCTCCACTTAGCATGATTCCCACTTCTCCATCTATATCCAAAAGATCAGTTACTGCTTTTTCAAATGTAGAAAGAAAATCCTCCTGATACTCAGCATCTGTCTTTTTTCTTTTCTTTGCCGGGTCTTTCTTTTTTCGGATTGGATTCCAGTAGCAATGCTTCTCTACCGTTTTCTCCCCTACCCGAATCCGGACAAACTGTCCCGGCTCCACATGGCAGATATTCTCATATACTGTATCCCCATGCAACTTGATAGTATCTGCCGTACAATCGGAATAGGCAAGTGCAATCCATTCTCTGTTGATCTGACATTGTTGCTTCGTAAGCACCGCCAGCAACGGCTGGTACACGGTAGCAAAACAAACCGTTTGGTCATCAACATAATAGGATAGATATCTTCTGGCAAAATGATCTGCATAAAGGAGCACTTCCTGAGTCGGCAAGCGATAAATTGCAAAAGCGAACGAGCCTCGTAACCGTTCCACAAATGCTTCTCCCCAGACAAGATATGCCTGACATGCCAGAATACCATCCCCACAATCCGACAACTTTGCTCTTCCTTCTGCTTCTAACATATGCAATAATTCTTTTCGGTTACTCAACACACAATCTGCCAAAAAATATTCTTCCGACTCTTCTAAATGAATCAATATATCATCTTTTCCATATGGATTTCGAAAATATTGCTGACCGGCTGCTAAGCACATATTCTCCTGCAAAATCTGCTGATAGCGATCTATTTTAAAGGTCTGCATACTCTCCGTCATTTTTTTCGCCGTTTCCTGCTGTATTTTCTGTTGCTTGTTAATCATTCCCCATATTGCTGACATCCTATACTTCCCTCTTTTTTTCTCCTGTTACCAGACCAAGAATACGCTCCCGGATTTCCTCCACCGTATCCTGATCCTGAGGCCGTGTTATTTTATAGATTCGAATCTTTCCCGCAATTTCCAAAGATCGAGCTTTCTCTTCCACTGTGAAGCCCATTGCCTGATAGGCATCCAGCAAAAACAGATTCTTTAATACCGCATTGAGTTTTTCGATGCCAGTCAGTTCCTCCACCCGAACCTGTTTACTATCATCTTTTTCCAAAATGAACATGGTCGTCACTTTTTTGGGTTCTCCACAAAAATCCTTTGTGTTATGATATGCAAACTTATCTTTTTTTTCATTGATATAACAAAGCTCCACATCATCCATTTGTTCCGCTATATTTCTGCATACCTTTTGCTGTGGGAATGCGGGTTCGATCATCATATCCTTTCCCGGGTCAACCATGGCAATATCATCTACAAGGTATCGATAACCGGCTTCTATGAAAGAAAGAGCGATTGTGGATTTTCCTGCTCCACTTAAACCTGCAATCAAGACAGCCTGATCCTCAATCTCAATTGCACTACAATGGATTGCAGAAGCTCCTCTTAGCTGAAACAAAAAGGCAATACACCATCCTAACACAAAAGAAGCCAGATCATTTTCAGATACATCTCCCATCGGTTCTACCAAAATATCGTTTCCTCCGGTTATGATAAAATGCCCGATATCATTTCGAAACCAGACTCTGTCAGGCGACATGGTACTTGCCAATCCCTTCGCCGTGAATTCCCGAATTTCCTCCGGCACCTTTCCATAATGAATCCACACATCCTTTTCCACATTCTGCTCATCCAGATCATATAGTTTAATTTCCGTATGAATTCCTAGTCCATATAAATAATACTGAAACATTATACTTCCTCCTGAACACTTTCATTTTTTTCTATCATTTATGTTAGATTCATTTACAAATACCCACTATACTTGATATGATAGCACTGTAAAAAAAATCAAAGGAGATACCATTATGAAAACATGGACAAACGCTGAGTTAGTAGAATTAAACATCAATGAAACTGCCGAAGGTGGAAAGAACGTTCAAAAACTTGATCAATGGTGGACTGATAAGTATACTGGCGATCTTTATGCTTCTTTCGCAAGTGGCGGAGACAAAACTGGTAAAGAGTTTGAAGTAATTAAATAATTTAACTCTTTTCAAAGTCGGGACATTTGTCCCGACTTTTTTATACATAAAACCGGTCAACAACTGAATATCCACTTCCATCTCCTCCCGTTACAAACAATTTTCCACATCGAAGCCATGCATGTGCTACCATCTTACCATGTTCCAATCTACATCCCAGATACATGGTAGAATGAATCCCTTTACGCTTTAGTAATCTTTGTGCAGTTAATGCCCGAACAAGGCATTTACTCTCCCATTTTGTTTTCTCACAGGTTCGATTCACAATCCGTGATACACTTGCCGCATACTTATATACATCTTTCTCCTCGTCCTCTGCTGATTCTTCGCCTTCCTCGCCCCAATATTTCTTCAAATATTTAGGCTTAAAAAACAAAATTTGCATTCGAAAAAAGGCAGAGTATATATACGACAAAATTGTCTCCTGCTTAAACTGATTATCGGTTATAAACCCAACAAGACTTGCCTTCATCTTTCTCCTATCCTATTTAAAATGTAATTGCATCTCATAATATATATTTTGATAAATCCGAATATCTTTTTGCTCAATCTCGCCAATCATCTTACGCTTCTGTGTCCCCTTCTTACGAATGATACCCCGGGCACCTCGAATCATCCATGCAGCCGGTAACAACCACTTATATCTTTCTACCCATGGATAATACTCTGCCATATAATATATTGGTGGAAAACAATACCATCTTTTTAACTGAAAACGACTTACTTTTTTGTTTGCATTTTCCTTACAGAATTTATTCCAAATCCCATTCTCGTCTTTGCCATAAATTCCACTTTGCATCATATAATCAAACAAATGATCGTAAAAATCACTGCCTTCTTTACCCTCTAACCAAATTTCAGTCAGATTTTCCATATGCTGAATAAACGAAGAAAGACCTAACTTTTCAAATTCTTCCCTTAGATACTTTTCGTTCATTTTCTCAGCATATCGTTTTCTATACACATAGATATCTACCAAATTACGAATCCCACACCCCATCGCAAAAAAATGCTTTGCCATGTGAGCCACCATATAAATATAAAAATCTTCTGTATTAAAATCGTATATGTATTTGTATCC
>CAJOPP010000290.1 GCA_905236365.1 uncultured Lachnospiraceae bacterium | reverse complement strand
GGTCAAGCTGGAGCACCTTACCCCTCGGGCAGGTTGCTGTGCGGTCATCGAGCTTGTCTCTCGCGCAACTCTTTATGGTGAAATTATTATAACACGAAATAGTGGATGTGTCAAGGTGGAAATTTCTTTTTTCGGAAATTTTACCAAAAAGTTTCAGGAAATGTTGTTTCTTGTCGGAGAATGTGGTATAATAAACTGAATATTTATAACAATCAAGACCTTGAAGGGATCAGGAATTTATCAGTGGAAACCGGACAATATGAAAGGGTTACCTGAGCTCTTAAATTATAAAAAAAGATACAAAAGTGATGGGGAAAATATATGCTTTCTGATGAATTGAAAAACAAATTAATTAGTTATTTGGATTTCGATTATAACAGCTATGATTATTGTAAATATCACAGAGGTTTGAGTGAAAATGAACGTCAACACATAATAGAAAATGCAAGTGAAGCAATAAATAATATTACATATTTTTCTGAAATAGATGGTTGCGTTGCTATAGGAAATGATAATATTACTGTGCTTTGGAAGTGCATAGAAGCAATAACGGCCTGTATGCGTCCCCTTTATTCATCTTTACGTAGGAGTGAAACCGTATTATCGGTTTATCAGTTCTTGAGCAATTTTCGCTGGACTGGAATGCTTCCGCATTACATTAGCTATAACGGTTGGGGTCCACTAATCTATGAACTTACAGTTGAGCAGCTTTCGTATTATCTATGGTGGCGTGAGGAAGCCAAAAACGGAGTATTCAATGTGGTAACAGGGGAATATTTGTGGCTATACATTTACGATATTGTTCTTAATACTTGTTATGATGATTCAAATCAATCTTTAGTTGCTCTGGAGAAGTTATATGATTCTTATGAACGATTATCTCCCGGTGTAACACATTTAAAGTTATCTTGTAAAAAGTTGGGATACTTTATTGTTAACTACGTAATATACAATGGGATTCCTGTTAATATAAATGAATTAATCAAAACATACGGTGTTGATGATACATTCAATATCTATGATAGGATCTCCAACGGATGTTTTAAAGGTTCTGAAAGGCATTTATTATCTCTAGCGACTTCAGCTGTGGGCGGCAAAAGATTAAATGATATTTCCAGTGAAACACTTTTTATGGTCTCTATAATTGCAGAGGTGTTTGAGCAAATAAGCATAATATGTAAAGATGCCTCGATTAATCTATTAGGCGATTTTTGTGGCACTCTTACTAACGACGCACTATGGAATCCTTTTGAGTCTCCTGTGTTAAAAGCGGAAACAATGGTAAAAACTGTGCAGCTAAATAAACATGTCTCATTTTCAATAGGTGAAAATCCATATTTTTATGTTGCAGATGATGATTTGTCTGCAGATTACATTTCAGAAAACGAAAAATATATCTTTTACCATAATGGATATAGGTGCTATCGCAAAGGATTCTATTACAGAAAGGAATATTCCGGTCCTAACGATACTGCAAGAACAATGGTCAATTATGTGATTCGTGAAATTCAAAATTCCATTCGGTTATTATTGGGTAGACGTACTCTCAAAGAAATAAAATGTCCATATCAAGAGATTAAATGCCAAATAGATAGTGCTATTATTAGCTTAGTGAAACAATATTATCGGTCATGGCAACAGAATGAAAATAAATCCGAGCAAATGTTAGATGTAGAATATAATGTATTAACAGATAACCAAGTTGAAGAAATCAAGTCACTCTATGGATATATACAGGCAAAGCAAAATAATATTGCTACACCGAATTATTCAAATGAAAAAAACAAGGAGACATTTTCCACGAAAAAAGAGAATAAAAGTGACTTGATTGAAAGCATAGCTACTATTCGTATGCTGTGCGTTATGCTGGAAGCTAAGTATAAAATTTCAGTAGGTTTAAGCGAAGATTATGTAGGGCATGAAATTGTGTCATTTGAAGAATTTTTCGTTTATTCGTTATTAGATTTTCTTGTTTTTCTTGCTGGTTCGCATGATAGCATTAATCAAATAGATATTAATTTCATGGAAGAATATATAGGGAAAGATATCAATTATAAAAAAATATTATCTTATGAACCAATTATACAAAAGCACGGAGATGGAGAAATTTTAGAAGAAATGTTTGAGGGGCTTATTCAGATTGATAATTTCAATTATACGGATCATCTTTTTGACAAAGATGACTTGCTATCTGATATTCTTTATGGGATTGTATTGCAACTTGGTGTAGCATATTTAAATCTTAATGAATTGACTTTACGTGAAAGCTTCCCCAAATTTGAAGCTTTTTTAGAAAAAGCAAAGAATAATATACTTGATAATCTTAAAAATAGTACTGCGCTTCGTTATATTTATGCAGAAGATCTAAAAGGTCAAATAAATGTTTTAAAGAAAAAACAAATGAGAAGTGTAGAATTGGTCGATGACAATCTACAACAATATCTGTCAGAGTTAAATAGCTTAATTGGATTAAGAGATGTCAAGCAAGAAGTGAATTCTATAATCAATTTGATACAAATACAAAACAAACGAAAAGAACGTGGTATAAAAGAATTTCCGATGTCTCTTCACATGGTTTTTACCGGAAATCCAGGCACTGGAAAAACTACTGTTGCAAGAATCGTTGGGAATATTTACCGCGAAATTGGAGTCTTAAGCAAAGGGCATTTAGTCGAAGTAGATCGAAGTGGACTTGTCGCAGGGTATGTCGGACAAACAGCTATTAAAACCAAAGAAGTTATTGAGCAGGCACTTGGTGGAGTGTTATTTATTGATGAAGCGTATTCTTTGAATGTAGAGAATTCTGACAATGATTTTGGTCATGAAGCCATAGAGATATTATTGAAATCTATGGAAGACTACCGTGAAAATCTGGTAGTAATTGTTGCGGGTTATGACGAATTGATGTCCAAATTTATAAACTCGAATCCCGGTTTAAAGTCACGATTTAACAGGTATATTAAATTCCCAGATTACAATGGTGATGAGCTTTTGGAAATTTTTATGACTTATTTGGATAATAACCAATATAATATATCAGAGGATGCTAAAAATTTAGCTGTACAGTATTTTTCGGAGATTTACATGAATAGAGATGATAGTTTTGGGAATGCGCGTGATGTTCGAAATTTCTTTGAAACACTTGTTTCTATTCAAGCGAACAGGCTCATAACGAAATCTGCTGTTACCAATGATGATCTAACCACAATTATACTTGAGGATGTGCAACAAGCTATGAAAAGCGTTAATTAGTAACATAGCACAATCTAGAGTATTTTGCACACTTTTAAACAATAATAATTGTCAAAGTCGACACTATGAATGTGGTGATCGTGAACGGCGAGAAGGTCGGAAAATAAAAAAGGAGCACTAGTATGGACATTATTGAACTTATCCGCAGCAGACACAGCGTCCGGCAGTATCTCGACAAACCAATACCGGAAACTGTCCGGCAGGAACTGGACGCCTGTGCGGAAGCACTGAACAGGGAAAGCGGGCTTC
>CAJOPP010000289.1 GCA_905236365.1 uncultured Lachnospiraceae bacterium | reverse complement strand
CCCAGTTCGTTTAGCACTTGAGGGATTTTTTCGTAATTATTTCTTACAATATCAATCTTTACCTTGCCTTGATAAGCTGATAATCTTTCACTTGCAGCTTCAATCGCCACCGCGTCCTGATCAATCCCGACAAATCTTCCATCTTTTGATAAACGTGCACATACTTGAAATGCATGTCCTCCACCACCCAGTGTCCCATCCACATAAGTTCCATTTTCCTTTATGGCGAGTCCTTCAATTGTCTCATGAAGTAGTACTGACTTATGCGAAAATTCCACGTTTATCCTCTCCTTTTTCCTTTTGTTCTGTTAGAGCTGCTCATCTGGATCTTCCATATTTCTTTCCATCATTCTCCTACTAGAACATAAATCCTAAATCTTCAATTCCCTCAGCAAGTTCGTCAAAATCAACTTCTTTATTATTTTTCTCGTTGTATATTTCTTTGCTCCAGATTTCCACATATTCAATTCCGCCGACAATCACAACATCCTTTACAATCTTTGCAAATTCTCTCAGATTAGCCGGCAAGAGAATTCTTCCCTGATTATCCACTTCACAATCCACAGCACTTCCTACAAAGTATCTTTTCATCTCTCTTGCTTTTTTATTTGTCATTGGTAACTTGTTGAGTTTTTCTTCAAAAATATCCCATTCATCATTCGGATATGCCAATAAACACTTGTCCATTCCTTTTGTAACAACAAAAGTAGCACCCAATGGTTCTCTCAACTTAGAAGGTACGATCATTCTGCCCTTAGCGTCTACCGAATGACTATATTCGCCTTTTAGACCTTTAGACACGATCCTCACCTTCCCCTCTTCCATCATTAGGAAATAAATCGTGGTAAAAGCTGATTGTTATTTCTCTCCACTTCCTACCACTATCCTCCACTTTCCTCCACTGACAATCATTATTGTACCCCATTTAATCTCAGATTGCAAGAATAAAAATAGAAAGATAGTAGTTTCACCTATGAGCATTTTCACTATTTTTTTTGTGCAATATGCATATATTTCTTTATATTTTTTCTCCTTTTTTCATACATACTACAATATATTGTATATTGCAATCGTCTCGCATCAATATCATGTTGTTTTACTTTCAAGGTCAAAACATCCATATGTCATACTTTTAGCGGTGCAATTTATTTGTCAGTGATAAATTGTAGTGAGTTTTTCGACGATTACATTTTAAGAATCTTTCAGAAGTGGTTATTCCTAGTCGGATTCATTCAGATTTGATTGTTTGTGATGGATTTCATTCAGATGTGGTAAATTGTGGTGGTTTTTATTCAGATGTGGTAAATTGTGGTGGTTTTTATTCAGATGTGGTAAATTGTGGTGGTTTTTATTCAGATGTGGTAGATTGTGGCGTGTTTTTTCCAGAAGAAAAACAGGCAACTGAAAATCATCAGTCGCCTGTTTTTTATTTATACCTATTCGATTTTTAACTCCATATCAGACCAATCAACTCCTGTCTAATATTCATCAAACCGTGTGAATTTTAAACTTCTTCCGTTTGATTCTTAATCCTCACTCTCTTATATATAATATAAACAGATGCCCCTATCACACAAAAAGCTGCCAATAACTGGGATACCTTAAACTGAACTCCCGGCACCATTAATGAATCTGTACGCAGAGCCTCAATCCAAACTCTTCCCAAACCATATCCCCACATATACATGGCAAACATCTCACCGTCAAACTTCTTATGTCTCCGATACAAGAAGATTACAAGAAGAACTCCAAAATTCCAAATTGATTCATATAAAAAAGTAGGATGTACCTGAACAAACTCCTTGCCGTTAATATTCAATACGTTATCAATCATTTCCTGCGTGATAATGCCATTATTAACAGTACTAAGAAGATAATTTTTACCGCCAAACCACTCCACAGGTATTGCCATCGCTAACAAACCGTCTGTATATGCTCCAAACGCTTCACGATTAAAGAAATTTCCCCATCTGCCAAGAATTTGTCCAACCAAAAGACCCATAGTACAAGTGTCAAGCATCAAGGCTACACTGACTTTTCTTTTCTTCGCAAAAATAATCAACGTGATAATCCCCGCAATCACACCACCATAGATTGCCAAACCGCCACCACGGATATTCAGCATACCAAAAACTGTTTCCCGAAAGGATTGTCCCTCTTTCACGTAATCCTTCAAACTAAAGAGTACATAATAGATTCTTGCTCCCAGAATAGCCGGTACTACCATCCAAAGCATAAAATCTAAATACAATTCCGTACTCTGTCCTGTTCGTTGTGCCTCTTTTGCAATCGTCATATACCCAAGAATAAAACCGAAGGCAATAACAATTCCATAAAAACGAATTTCAAAATTTCCGATAGAAAAACCGTCTGCCACATTTTTCAGTACAATTCCTAAATTAGGAAATCGAATTTCGTACATAACTATCTCCCTTCCTGACAAAAGAATGATTTATACGTTGAATTTGAACAGAATAACATCTCCATCCTGAACAACATATTCCTTGCCTTCTGAACGCACCAATCCTTTTTCCTTTGCAGCTACCATAGAACCATTTTCTACCAAATCTTTATAGTTCACTACTTCGGCACGAATAAATCCACGCTCGAAATCTGTGTGAATCTTTCCAGCTGCCTGTGGTGCCTTCGTTCCTCTTTTAATCGTCCAAGCACGCGTCTCATCCTCTCCAGAGGTCAGATATGAAATCAGACCTAACAAGGAATAACTTGCACGAATCAGTTTATCAAGACCGGATTCAGAAAGTCCCAAATCCTCTAAAAACATTTTCTTTTCATCATCTTCTAACTCTGAAATTTCCTGTTCAATCTGAGCACAGACAGCAAACACCTCCGAATGATATTCTTCTGCATAATCTCTTACAACTTTTACATAATCATTGTTTGCACCGTCATCTGCTAAATCCTCCTCTGAAACATTTGCAGCAAAAATAACCGGTTTTCTTGTAAGAAGATTGTATTCTGCAATCCAGGCATCCTCATCTTCTCCATCTGTCTCAAACGTGATAGCAAGTTTCCCATTCTCGAGATGTTCTTTGAGCCGCTTCATAAACGCAACTTCTTTGGCTATTTCTTTATTATTATTTGCTGCACGGGAGTTCTTTGCAATTCTGCGATCCAAAATTTCAATATCGGAAAAAATAAGTTCAAAATTAATCGTCTCAATATCTCTTAGTGGATTAATACTTCCATCTACATGTACCACATTCGAATCCTCAAAGCAACGAACCACATGAACAATCGCATCCACTTCTCTAATATTGGACAAAAACTGATTTCCAAGCCCTTCTCCCTTTGATGCACCCTTTACCAATCCTGCAATATCCACAAATTCTATCACAGCCGGAACTGTCTTTTTTGAATTGTACATCTTGGTCAATACGTCAATTCTCTCATCTGGTACCGGAACCACTCCCACATTGGGATCAATGGTACAAAATGGATAGTTTGCTGATTCTGCTCCTGCTTTTGTTAATGAGTTAAACAATGTACTTTTGCCAACATTCGGAAGGCCAACAATTCCCAATTTCATAGGTATCTCCTTTATCTATTCACTCAATCATATTATCGATATCATAGAACACATTCTAAAAATAACTTATTTACTACTCATCCCAGTTATGATAAACAGCCTGAACATCATCATCTTCATCTAACAAATCTAATATCCTGTTCATTTTCTTGATATCTTCCTCACTGTTGAGTTCCACCCATGTCTGCGGAACCATTGTCACTTCTGCTGAAACCATTGGAATCTTCTCACCTTCCAAAGCTTCGCGCACTGCTGAAAAATCTTCCGGCGATGTCAGAATTTCAAAACTGTCTTCCTCCTCTGTAAAATCTTCTGCACCAGCATCTAATGCAATCATCATCAGATCATCTGCTTCTAATTCACATTCTTCTTTATCAATGATAATCTGACCTTTTTGATCAAACATAAAAGACACACAACCAGTTGTTCCAACATTTCCTCCACCCTTCGTAAATGCATTTCTTACATTCGACGCTGTACGATTTTTATTGTCTGTTAATGCATCTACTATAATTGCAGTACCATTTGGACCATACCCCTCATATGTAATTGATACATAATTTACCGAATTTGCATCACCAGCTGCTTTCTTGATCCCTCGTTCAATAGTATCATTCGGCATATTATTGGCTTTAGCCTTCGCAATGACATCACGCAACTTCGAATTATTATTTGGATCCGGTCCGCCTTCCTTTACTGCAACTGCGATTTCTCGTCCAATAATTGTGAAAATTTTTCCCTTTGCCGCATCATTCTTTTCTTTTTTATGCTTAATATTGGCAAACTTTGAGTGTCCTGACATTTCTCATACTCCTATCTTTTTAAACTAGTCGCAACCATCAAAAAAAATTCAAAACAAAAGATTTCCATGCAACAACGTTCTCTAATGGAATTTTGAATAGTTAGCAACCCATAATTTTACATACGCTAACTATATTAGCATCAAAACCATATTTTTTCAAGCCTACATTCCATTTTCCAATACAATAATTAAGCGTTACGTTACTGTTCAGACGTTCGTCACCCATGTGTCCGGCTAACCACCGAACTGTTACGATTAAACATTACTATTCCGTTACCATTTCCGTGTCTACCAGTAAACTGTAAAAGTTGCCAGCTAATGAACAATACCCGGAGATTTTTCATCTCATTTCAAGCTATAGTCAATCGATAAGCCACCGGATTTCTTAGTAGAATATGTTACTGTAACCAAAGCATCTTTTTAACCGCTGAACTATGACGCTAAACCCTAAAAGTGTTATAACTTTTTTATTCTCTTATTGATACTCCTCTTAATTTTTGTTATGATAATATACAGTAAAAGTAAATATAAACACAAGGAGAAAGCTATGGATAACGAAACGCAACAAGTCTATACTGCAATCATGTCTATTGCTGATAAAATTGATGGATATTTAATGAAAAACAGCCTTTATCATGAAAGTGTAAAAGAACTTCTTCGTATGGATTTACGAAATTTTCTTATATTTCTCACGATTGCCGATCACGTAATCGCAAAAGATGAAATTCGATACATCAACAAATCATTAGGCTATAATTTTGATGATGCGACCATGAGGCGCTTTGCAACCGAGAGCAATATACTCCGGGAAGATTTTTTAAACCATCCCCCTGCATCTATGCATTATTTTTTAGAGCATGCCAAAGATGCATTTATCATTCATGAAGCAAAATATTATGATATCAAAAAACTATACATTATGACATTCCAGGCAATAGGAGAAGATTTTCTTACTAACTGTAAACATATTGACATGGCAGAAGTGAATCAGCTGACTCGTTACCGCTTTATGTTAGAAAGCAACATTAACTCCTACCTCAAAAACGGAGGAATCACTCCCCAACGTCCAGATAGCATTCCTTTTAAGTTAAAGGGAAAAGAAGAATCCATCACCTCAGATGAGACAGAGACTCATTTTGTAGGTAACATTTCAGAAAACAATAAAACTTTGGATGATCTGGATTCTTTGCTAAATGAATTAGACGAACTGATTGGTTTAGATTCTGTCAAAGCAGAAGTAAAAAATCTGATCAACCTGTTAAAAATTATCGATATTCGCAAAAAAAACGGACTTAAAGCACCTTCTGTCACCAAACACTTTGTATTTACAGGCAATCCCGGCACCGGAAAAACCACTGTTGCAAGATTATTATCGCAGATCTATTGTTCTCTTGGTATTCTTTCCAAAGGACATCTGGTAGAAGTAGACCGTTCCGGTATGGTAGCTGCATATATGGGACAAACCGCCATCAAAGTAAAAGAAGTAATTGACAAAGCAAGAGGTGGTGTCCTATTTATCGACGAGGCTTACTCCCTTGCAAACGAAACTCCAGGAGGCGACTTTGGACAGGAAGCAATTGATACCCTTGTTAAAGCAATGGAAGACGAAAGAGAAGACCTCATCGTCATCGTAGCAGGATATCCTGATTTAATGGAAAATTTCATCAAGGCAAACCCAGGATTAAAGTCAAGATTCCAGAAAACGCTTCACTTTCCGGATTATAATGCCGAAGATTTATTCAAAGTATTTTTAAAATTCTGCAAGGAAAATGATTATCGTTTAAGTGATGAGGCTGCTGATTATTTAAAACTTCAGCTGGAAGAATATGTTCGCAATGCTGACGAATATTTTGGCAATGCAAGAGATGTCCGAAATTTTCTAGACATTGCAATTTCCGCTCAGGCAAACCGTTTATTAGAAGAAAACACCACCGATCCGGAAGCTCTCATAACCTTAACGCCAGCTGATCTTGCGCAGGCATTTAATAAATAACATATCCCATTGATTCAACAACTGCACAACAACAAAAAACTGGTTCTCCTTTTCTAAGGATAGAACCAGTTTTTATGTTCCATATAAAATAACAGAATCAAAATATCATTGAAATTATTGTAATTTGGTCTTTCCGCCCATATAAGGCTGCAATACTGTTGGAATATTTACAGTTCCATCCGCATTCAAATTATTCTCTAAAAATGCGATCAACATGCGTGGCGGAGCAACAACTGTATTATTCAGAGTATGTGCAAAATACTTGCCATTTTCTCCTTCTACACGAATTTTCAACCTTCTCGCCTGTGCATCCCCCAAATTCGAACAACTTCCCACCTCAAAATACTTCTTTTGTCTTGGAGACCACGCCTCCACATCAATAGATTTGACTTTCAAATCTGCCAAATCTCCAGAACAGCACTCCAACGTGCGTACAGGAATATCCAAGCTTCTAAACAAATCAACTGTATTCTGCCATAACTTATCAAACCAAATTTTACTCTCTTCCGGTTTGCAGACAACAATCATCTCCTGTTTTTCAAACTGATGGATACGATATACACCTCGTTCCTCGATACCATGTGCTCCTTTTTCCTTACGGAAACATGGGGAATAACTGGTAAGTGTCTTTGGAAGCTGATCCTCTTTGATAATCGTGTTAATGAACTTACCGATCATGGAATGTTCACTCGTACCAATCAGATATAAATCTTCTCCTTCAATCTTATACATCATGGCATCCATCTCTGCAAAACTCATAACACCAGTCACAACATCAGATCGAATCATAAAAGGCGGAATACAATACGTAAATCCCCTGTCAATCATAAAATCTCTTGCATAAGAAATAATTGCAGAATGAAGTCGTGCAATATCTCCCATCAGATAATAGAAACCATTTCCAGCCACCTTTCCAGCCGCATCCAAATCAATTCCATCAAATCGTTCCATAATCTCTGTATGGTACGGAATTTCATAATCCGGAATAACCGGTTCTCCATATTTTTGAATCTCAACATTCTCGCTATCATCTTTACCGATCGGAACAGATGGATCGATAATATTCGGAATTACCATCATAATCTTGGTAATCTTCTCCTGCAAATCTTTCTCCTGTTCCTCCAAGGACGCCAACTCTTCCGAACGCTCTGTTACAAGCTTCTTCGCAGCCTCTGCTTCCTCTTTCTTCCCTTGTGCCATAAGAGCACCAATCTGCTTAGAAATCTTATTACGATCTGCACGAAGTGCATCCGCTTTTCCTTTCGTCTCCCGGCTCTTCACATCTAAATCGATCACTTCATCGACTAACGGAAGTTTCTCCTCTTGAAATTTGTTTTTGATGTTCTGTTTTACGACATCAGGGTTCTCTCGTAAAAATTTAATGTCGATCATGTCTTCTCTCCTCTTTTTAATATCCTAGCACTTTATCATATAACTGCATATATTTTACAGCAGACTTATCCCAAGAGAAATCCTCTTTCATACCTCTAAGTACCATCTTATTCCAATCATCTCTATGATCATAATAAATTTCCTTGGAATAGTTGATAATCTTCAGCATCTCATCTGCATTGTAATTGGTAAAAGAAAATCCGGTTCCTGTTCCTTCATATTCATTATATGGAATAACAGTATCTTTAAGTCCTCCTGTCTCTCTTACAATCGGCACAGCTCCATATCGAAGTGAAATCAATTGCGTTAATCCACAAGGCTCAAACCGGGATGGCATAAGCATTGCATCCGCTGCTGCATATAACCGATGTGCACGTTCATCGGAATAGAAAATATTTGCAGATACCCGATCCGAAAATACCCATTGATAATGCTTAAACATATTCTCGTATCTTGCTTCTCCTGTTCCGATAACAACAAGCTGTACATTTGGATCCACAATTCCTTCCATCACCCAATCGATCAAATCAAATCCTTTCTGATCCGTCAACCGGGAAACGATACCCATCATATACTTATTCTCATCAACCGGAAGTCCCAGTTCTTTTTGAAGTTCCATCTTGTTCACTGCTTTGCCTTTTTTGTAACTTCTGATATTATAGTTCCTATATAATTTATCATCAGTATCCGGATTATATACATTATAATCAATACCGTTCACAATTCCACAAAGTTTCCGATTATGAAAACGCAAAACATCATCAAGATTCTCTCCATATTCCTGAGTCTGAATCTCTCCAGCATAGGTGTCACTGACCGTAGTAATATAATCAGAATAGACCATACCTGCTTTTAGCATATTACCATCTTTGTAAAACTCCATACGGTCTGGTGTAAATACATAATCCGGAAGCCCCGAAATATATTTGAAAGTCTTAACATCCCAAATTCCTTGAAACTTCAGATTATGTATCGTCATAATCACCTTAGTTCCTTCAAAAAACGGATTATCATGATATAAAGTTCTTAAATAAACAGGAACAAGTCCTGTTTGCCAGTCATGACAATGAATCACATCAGGCTTAAATCCAATTACCGGAAGAATTGCCAATGCTGCTTTGCTAAAAAAGGTAAACTTCTCAATATCAAATCGTATGGTTCCATACGGTGCCCATCCTGAAAAATAATACTCATTATCAATCAGATAATAAGTAATTCCCTCCAACTGGCAAGTCATGATACCAACATGAACATTCTCGAATCGCTGTCCCAAATCCATATAAAAGTGATGAACATATTGAAGCTTCTCTCTATATTCCCAAGGAATACAGGTATAATTCGGAATCACAACCCGAACATCATATTCCTCCTTCGGAAACATCTTCGGAAGTGCTCCGACAACATCTGCTAATCCTCCGGTTTTAATAAACGGTACACTTTCGGATGCAACAAACAAAATATTTTTCATAAACCCACCTCCATACCCATTCTTTCTCCTTATCCAAGATAAGATTCTGTATCAGACCTCACAACCATCTCCCGGTCTTTCACCTCAACAGGCAATCTATCTATTTCATTATACTATTTTTTATGTTAGATGTCTACGAGTCCTCTTTATTTTTTTAGCTCATCCAATGTTTTCTTATATGCTTCTCCAAAATCACTTAGAAAGGTTCTGACTTCAGGAAGATTCATTTCAACCAACTTCTCATAAATTGCTGCCTTAGCACTGATAAATTCACGATTTCCGGCTTTTTCTTCTTCTATGCACTTAATATAAGCAGACAGACAATCTGCCGCCTTGACCAGTTTCCATAAATATTCCTCTTCTTTCTGTTTAAAAAAAATTGTCTCATATTCTTCATATAAATAATCCGGAAGCATGGATAGCAATTCCTTTGCGGCCTGTTTTTCCACATTTTTGTATACTTCTTTTGTTTCTGAATTATAGTATTTGATAGGAGTTGGCATATCCCCCGTAAGAATTTCTGTGCAATCATGATACATTCCGATCAAAGCCGCTCTTTCCACATCAAGCGAATTCCCATATTTTTTGTTACTGATCAACGCCAATACGTGTGCCAACATAGCAACCTCTAATGAGTGTTCACTAATATTTTCCGGATAAGAATTTCGCATTAACGCCCATCGATTTATATATTTCATCCTTGAAATCATTGCAAAAAAAGAACTCTCGCATTCTCTCGCCATCATCTTTCCCTTCCCTCTGCTTTTATAACAGACTGTAATATATTTTTTAGATTCAATCTCAAAACACGGCATCGAACTCGAATCCGTTTATAGATATCATAACATCATATGTAACGTAACCAAAGACAAAAAAAAGCTTGAAAGTAAAAACTTTCAAGCATAAGCGCGAGACGGGGATCGAACCCGCGACCCCCTCCTTGGCAAGGAGGTGCTCCACCGCTGAGCCACTCGCGCATGTCCTAACGACAAGTAATAATATACCAAACAAAAATACATTTGTCAACACTTTTTTTAATTTTTTTATTTTTTATTTTGCAATCTTGTTTCCAGCGATAGGATAGACCATATAAGCACTTGTTTTATCTCCATAAAAGACTTCTACTTTATTTCGCTTAGAATCCAAGGTATAATAAAAATCCTGACTTGGAAACAAACTACCATCAACATCTTTTTTCGCCGTTCCTTTTACGTTGGTCATCGATATAATTTCAAACACCTCAGCCTTAAAGTCAGGACCATCCATCTCATTCACTTTAACCGGTGTTGTATGTTCCTCCGCTGATTCATAAGCATCTTCTGACGTTACTGCTTCCATAATTGCATTTGCAATCTCTCTGCCCGTATTGATGTCGTTGCTCAACCTTGCATTATTGATATACTTGATTAAAGTCGGAACTAAAGCCCCAGCCAATATCGCCATAATTGCTATAACAATAATCAATTCTACCAAAGAAAATCCTTTATTTTTCATAATATTTCCCCCTTTTGAACAGAGGAAAATCAGATTCCTCTGTTCATAATTTCTACTATGATATTCTACAGTGATACCATATCATAACTTAGTTTTTTTATCAACTCTAACGTTTTTGTACGAATCTCTTCTGCATCATAAACTGCCAAAAGTGAATCTTTATCAAATTTATTATTCATTAAAAGATTGACCCAATCCTCAATATAACCTTTTACATATCTAACATTATCTTCCCGCTTGTCCTTTAAATATCGATCTATATTGTGGATACATTCAATAACGGTAGGCTCATTTCCGCTGCTCACCGGTTTATCATTTGTTTCATCAGATAGTTTGATTACTTTTCCTGTTTTGGTAATAATCACTTTTTCATTAGCAACAATCTGTGGCGATGTTCCTTCATCTTTTCTTGCAATCAACACACTCACCACTGCAATCAGACAGGCAACACAATATGTCGCTTCTTCTTCCGACCGTTTCTCCTTGCCTCTGGGAATATACTGATTCCATAACCATTCTGATTTGCATAACAAATCCTCTATTTGAGGATTTGCAAGCAATTTATTCAAATCTTGGCTTGATCCAAAGGACGCAACTGTTTTTCCAAATCTTGATTTGCTGATTGTTTCTTGTTTTACTTCTTCATATCTGGATGGCAAATTAATCTTTGAATATGTCTCATATAGCATCTTCTTTGCCTTATCAACTTCATATCCTGAACTGAGAATCGGTCGATCCTTATTTGTCAATCCATGTGCCACCATATCATTTGCAGCCATAAATACGAGATGCTTCTGTCTGTCTTCCAAGAGTCTCTTTATCTCATAATTACTCTTACTCTTCTCAATAATATTATCTTTGCGAATCTTAAATGCCTTAATCTTTTCTTTTACACTAAAGAAAAGCTTTAACATAGACGGATTTGCATTGACATAATTGCCGATCCAGGTAAGTTCAACATACTGATGCTCAATCCTATTTGAAATCTCATATACGCTATATCCGTCAAACACAACATTTAATGTTGTATAGAGCATATCCAAAATCTCATATTTTTCATCCCATGAACGGGTAGACAAATCCTGATTTACCAACTGTTTAATTCCACACTCATAGAAAACAAGATTATACTCATACAACCCTTCAAACACATTGCTCTTATCCGAGACAGATGCACCAGTTCCCAAAATCTGAATATTTTTCTTCATAACAGGCTCATCCTCAATGTATTTGTATACCTTCTTCACAAAAGCAGACACTTCTACAAGGAGACTATCAATTCTCCGATTGTAAATCTCCTCTTTTGAGATTGCAGAAAGAACATTCCTACTCAACACATTCGTATATTGTGTACTGTTGCAATTGCGAATCAATTCCTTGAAATTATCATATACCTTAAAATTATCTACCGGAATATATTCCGCATTTAATCCATAAAACTCAAGTGCTTTATTATAATCACCCTTACGAATATATGAATTGAACAATCCCATACTAAACTGAAGCTTATAATCATTTCCTACATGGGTATCCTCTACAAAATAGTCATAAAGTACTTCCAAATTATTCAAATAAGACTCTGAATTTGCAGCAGATGGAGGTAAATCCATCTCTAAAACAACATTGATCAAATCCATATACCCCATAACAGCCTTATCATATGTTGATGGTCTGTCATCTGCATCCGCAATCTGATAACAGGTATTGATCAGCAATGGTGCAACTCTCTCACCAATCAAACGCATAGCATCTCCAAAACGATCCTGTTGATACAAATAAATCAACCAGATACTATATCGATAGATACCTGTTGTATTGATAATTGCATCGCTGTCAGCTGGATCAATATCTCCATATACAAATCGAAACAACGGTTCAATCCATTCATCAATCTCAAATTTTCCCGGTTTTTTAATATTTTCATCCACAAACTCTGCAAGTTCGTATAATTTCGTGCATTGTGCCTTTACATCATCATCTACTGACATTGTAGACAAATCAAAATTATAATCTTTTAAATAATCAATCACTAACGCATAAAATCCTTCTTCTACCTGTTCATTCAAAAAACGAATCAACATACCTTTATTCGAAGATGCTGCAATAGAAATAATATTTGTATCATTATTTCCGGTAACATTTGCTGGTAAATTCTGCATTATGATGCCTCCTTCTGCTTGTTTCTAGGTGAATCAAGTAAATTCCACATATTATTCTTTATAATATCACAAAAACGATCTATTTACAACACCATTTTGCTTCATTTCCGTTATTTTAACAAGTAAAAATTGTATATTTTGTACAATTTTCTAAGCCATACAAAAAGTTTTATACATTATAACAAGAAAGAATTGCTTTTTCTCTGTTTCCGTATTAAAATAAAAAGTAACTTTCAGAGTAAAATTCAGAATCTACTTATGTTGAAACATTACACACAATAGGTTTTGATGTTTTATTTCGTTAACATAGGCTATACTATCAAATAACATCATAAAAAAGGAGAATATTATGGCAAAAAATAAGAACACATTAGGTAAATTACTTGCCTTTACTACTACGGTAGCTGCAATTGGAGGAACCTGCTATATCTTCCGGGATAAGATTAAAGAAAGTTCACTCTACAAAACTGCCGCTGACAAGTTTTCTGATTTATTTAGCAATACATCAAAAAAGAATGATGCATTCGAAGATGATGATTTTTTCTTTGACGATGACGACGATGATTTTGAAAATGTATTTTCAGAAGATTCCAAGCAGAAAAGAGAATACACTTCTTTAACAATCAATGCAAAGAATACCACCAGCGAAAATCATACAAATGAAGATACCTCAACAGAGTCAGCTGATAAAGATACAGAAGATGACGATCATGCTCTGGCAAATGATTCCTTAAAACAAAAAGAAGCTGATACCTCAAGTCATTCTGCAAAGGAAGTAAAGAAAGAAACAGCTTCTGAAAAAAACGCCATCACTTCTGATTCTGATGAAAAAAATGTAACCGAAGAATCTATTCCTACCATTTTCTTTGATGACTCTTCGGAGAACAATCATACTTCTGCTTCTGACAAATCAGACAGTTATGAAAACGAAGGTTTATCCGATGTATCAGAAGATCCTGATGTTTTGGAAGATCAGGATAAATTGGATTTCTAATTGTGACAGTAGATTCCATACAAAGAATACCGTAATAATCTTTTCGATTATTGCGGTATTCTCACTTTAACAATCCCGTCAAAAGCATAATATAATACTATCAGTCGGAGGAAACATTATGTCAACCAGTTATCAAAATTTTGCTTATGTATATGATAAATTTATGGATAACATTCCCTATGAAGATTGGAACAAGTATCTGATACAACTTTTTCAACAATATTCTGTATCTAGTGGAAATTTAGTAGAACTCGGATGCGGGACCGGAACAATGTGTCTTCTGATGGAAAAAGCAGGTTATCAGATCATCGGAGTCGACAACTCCACAGACATGCTCACAATCGCATCCGAAAAAGTAGCCGGGAACCCCAATATCATACTTCTTGAACAGGATATGCGTGAACTGGAGCTTGACACACAATATGACGGTTTTTATTGCATTTGTGACAGTCTGAATTACCTGCTTTCCGATTCCGATGTCCTATCCACTTTCCGTAGTATAAAAAAACATTTAAAGGACAATGGTGTTTTTATTTTTGATTTAAAAACACCATATTTTTACGAAACGATATTGGGCGATCAGGTCTTCTGCGATCATCAGAAGGATTGCAGCTACACATGGGAAAATAATTATTTTGAAGAAGAACGCATCAATCAGTACGATTTGACCATATTTATAAAACAACCCGATCAGGATTTATTTGAACGTTTTAACGAAACTCACCATCAAAAAGCATATTCCCTTCCAGAAATCATTGACTTATTATCAGTATCCGGGTTAGAATATGTTACGTCTTATGACGCATTTACTTCAAATCCGCCTTCACCAGAGAGTGAACGGATTTACATCATAGCAAGAAAAAGAAATGGAGAAAACAAACAATGAAAGATACTATCATACGTGGAATGGCAGCCGGTAATCAGGTTCGTTTCTTTAGTGCATACACAAAAGAGGTAGTAGAAACAGCCCGTTCCATACATAATACCAGTCCTGTTGCCACTGCTGCTTTAGGTCGTCTGCTTACTGCAGGTGCCATTATGGGTAGCATGTGTAAGAATGATTCTGACGTATTAACTTTACAAATTCAATGTTCCGGTCCGATTGGCGGGCTGACAGTCACCTCAAATGCGAAGGCACAGGTAAAAGGATATGTCAATCATCCAGAGGTAATGCTTCCCCCAAATGAAAAAGGAAAACTGGATGTGGGAAAGGCTCTTGATTTAGGGGTATTAAGCGTTATTAAAGACATCGGATTAAAAGAACCTTATGTCGGACAATCTAATTTGGTCACCGGTGAAATTGCCGAAGATCTGACCTATTATTTTGCCACCAGTGAGCAAATTCCGACCTCTGTTGCGTTAGGAGTTCGAATGGAAAAAGACAATACCGTAAAGCATGCCGGAGGATTTATCATACAGTTAATGCCATTTGCAGAAGAGTCCTTAATCTCAGATCTCGAAACCCGCTTAAAAGACTTCTCTTCTATTACAACACTGATGGACCAGGGAATGACGCCTCTCAATATGATGGAAAAACTATTTGAAGGATATGATTTGGATATTACAGACGAGATTTCACCTGGTTATCATTGTGACTGTTCCAAAGAACGTGTCTACAAAGCAGTCATGAGTATCGGCAAAACAGATATCGAAGAAATGATCGCAGACAATAAACCAATTGAAGTAAACTGTCATTTTTGTAACAAAAACTATCTTTTCGATGTTAACGAGCTAAACAAAATGATTGCACAGAAATAAGCAAGAATCTTGCTCGCGAGATTCTCCGCCTGCGACTTGTTACGACAGCAACATAAAAATCTAATCTGCTACAGTGCAATCCTCACGGAGCGTTTATATGTAATAGGAAACTCAACGGAATTTCCTATTACATATAAAAAGATGTTGCAAAGCAACATCTTTTTTATTTCTTTTATTATGAGACTCTCACTCATCTACTCGCTTCTTATTTTGCAATAATTGCTTCCGTATCCGCCTCTGAAGTCTCATTTTCAAGTGCATTTTCTAACTCTTCAGTCTGCTCTGTTTTTTCCGCTGTACCAGCTTCTATCTGTGTATCTACTACAAGTTCCGCATCTTCTTTCTCTATTAGAGGGGGATCCTCTTCAACAGACTCTAAGGGCAATGCCGTTTCCGTCTCTGTGGACACGACCTTCTCTTCTATTTTCTCACGATATACCCGAATCAAATAAGTTGTCACATTACCGGATAAAGCCGTTACGGTAACTGTTATCTGGTTTTCTCCAACTTTTAATATATCCGGCATATCTAAATCCACAATGCTTTCTTCTTCCATCGGTATTGCCGTTATACCAATCATCTCCACGTCAAGACCTACGTACATTTCATATTCAAATTGATATGGTTGAAAATCTTCCGTCAATTCTCCCGGAGCAACGATCAAATCTGCCAAACTGGCATCATTCTCAACTGTTTTATTAATACCAATCTCGAAATGTTTCACCGAAGCTGCGACTTCGATATAATCCAAATCCGCATAATCAATCAAGAAAATATCCTTCAAAGCAATCTCTGCAGACCCGACTTCTAATGCTTTAAATGTAATGGTATAGGATACTTGCTTTGTTTCCGCTTCGTATGTATCCTTTAATTCCAACACACCATCCGCCCCCACAACAACATCACTATCCGGTACAAACTCCAACATTTCCGTATCATAGGACAAATAGGCATCTACAGAATACAGTGCTACATCACTTTCTAACACAACATTTACCTGAAAGATATTTTCTTTCTTGATTGAATCTGGAATTTCCAAATACATTTGTGCTGACTTTGCATAGACTGTATCCTTTCCATAAAATCCAACAGCGGATATACCTACGAGTAATACAAGAGCCAATAAAATCGCTAGTTTCTTCTTCATACCGCTTCTCCTTTTCTAATCTTTCATCTTCAAAAACTTTTTGATCATCAATCTGCTTTTCTCGTGATATTAATGGTATATGTCTGCTTTGTACCATTTTCTGCAGTTCCTATAACAGTAAGTGTAGTAGTTTTGCCTGCAGCATTCAAATCAAAAGTACCTGTTCCTGATACAGATGCCTTTTTACTGATTGTTGAAGCCTTAATCGTAACCTTGGAAACTGATTTTCCAACTGCAATCGAATAAGTAAACTTATTAAACGCAAAAGTTGGTGTCAGACTTAGACCTGTATTCCCATTTGCCACTGTAATACCAGACAAATACGGATTCGGATTACC
Source organism: uncultured Lachnospiraceae bacterium (assembly GCA_905236365.1). Taxonomy (GTDB): domain Bacteria; phylum Bacillota; class Clostridia; order Lachnospirales; family Lachnospiraceae; genus CAG-590. Next base: position 1,638 of record CAJOPP010000289.1, on the reverse strand, counting down.
GGATGTTGCCGGCAATGAGCAAGGATTCGCTGGCATATTATTATATACCGGAATATAAAAAATCATGGTATCATTTAAAATTCCCATTGTATTATAAGCATCTCTCGTAGTTCTCCCCTCTAAATAAGGAGCCTGTACATTGGTCATATACTGATGAACATAACGATAGGCTGCATTAGCCGGAACCACATTAAATTTCTGGAAATACAAAGTGTTCTGTCCCGCATTAATGTAATTTGCTGCAAGATACTTTGCTCCACCCACTATAGATTTATACGGATTTGTCCATGGTCGATCATATGTTGTCGCCTTCGAAGTGCCTCCTGCCGCCCAGGACAATCCATTTGCTACAGCATTTGCACCGTCTGAAGCCCCAATATTATAAAAATTATAAATTCCCTCATATCCTTTGTATGTTCCGCTTGTAGCATTTGAACCATTTGCACCTACTTCCTGTCTGCTTCTGGTAGCCAGAAAATACGGATTTGCCTTAGCATTCTTACCAGCGTCCATAAATGCTTGCTTATAAGATCCTGTCACAGTTTTTTTTGTAGCAGAATCTACCACACTATAATTTCCCTTCATAAAAGTACCGTTCAGAATATTCTGTACGACTTTGTCGCTCTGAGAAGCATCATAAGCTAAAGCTTCAAACTGAAAAATATCGATATCATTTAAAAAGTTTCTAGGATCCATATAATATGAAACTACAGCAGAGTTGACTGCATACCAGTTCGTTCCATCCTTCACCGTATAAGTGTCTGTTCCCCAATTATATGCACCGGATTCTGTTGATAAATAAGAAAGAGGTGCCAAAGAGCTTGTCCCTTTTGGATAATTACTTTGAATGGTATTTCTTCCTACAACACTTTCATTTGCAATAACCGTCGCCCAATCCAAATTTGTATTAACTGCAACAAATTTCCAATTTGGATATTTTGTATGCAATGCCTGCAGACTCGTCTTATAACTTCCCGGAAAGTTAGAAAGCAAGACATCAAATGACGAATCCGCAACCCCACTATCCGGTGTGGTATTTATCGTATTATTGGTATCCTTGTTGTTCGTATTACCAGATGCACTTGGTTTTCCAATTGTAACATATTCTCTGGATACATAACCCGTAACGGCTTTCTGATTATATGTAACAGAAATCCGATACCAATCACCTTTTGTACTCAAAACCGAAAGCATTGTATACTTGGGTAGCCTTGCAAGAACAGAACTTGTTTTACTTGCGGATTCTCTTACATTCAACATTGTAGTTACTTTTTCATTCACATATGCTTCCTGTGCCTTCGTTGTATTCGTATTATCAGAACTGTTTCCATCTGATGCACTCACCGTGATATAACTTCCAAGTACATAACCTGTTTTTGTAGATTTATTATATGTCGTCTTAACTTTATACCAGTATTTTCCCGACGTTTTTTTTATTCCCAAAACACTAACCTTCGTATTAGGCGGGATTTTCAGCAAAGATGCCGATGAAGTTTTTGCACTTTTTCGAACGTTCAAATAAGTGCTTACTTTTTGGTTTACAACTCCACTCGGTTTCGATGCCTTAGTAATATAGTTTGAACTGACATATCCTGTTTTGGATTTTCCATTCACTTTTGCTTTTATTTTATACCATTT
>CAJOPP010000288.1 GCA_905236365.1 uncultured Lachnospiraceae bacterium | reverse complement strand
GAGCTTGTACCCCGACTGAGTATAACTTGTCATAACCCCCACCTTCGCTATCGCTTAGAGGTGGGGGATTTCTCCGACTGAGTTAAATACCGGCATTCTCAGAGAATCTTTCTTCGAACTGTGTTTTCAGTGACCGGATTGCTATCGATTGGGCAGACACAGAACAGTAATTGATTAGTTACAGCTCAGAACTTTAGCTTTTCTGTTACACATTTATTATAAAGGTTAGATAATTCCCTAAAATATACAATGGTATTTTAGGGAAAGATTTGTTATACTGTCATATAGATGTCAAAAATATTATAATATATAATTATACACGAAAAGGATTACTATACATAATATAACGGAGGATGAATGATGGACGACAATATGAACCATAAGGATGATGATTATGAAAAATACTGCTATTTGTGCAGAAGACCGGAATCACAGGTTGGCAAACTGATTTACATGCCTAATAATATCAATATTTGCCAGGATTGTATGCAAAAAACTTTTGACAGCTTTGCAGGGGGCGGCATGCAGTTTATTGATTTATCCAATATGCCGAATCTGAACATGAATCAGTTTACTCCAGTGAATGATATTCCAAAGAATCAGAAAGTAAAGAAAAAGAAAGCAGAAGAAAAGAAGCAGAAGGAACCGGAACTTACATTAAGTTCCATTCCGGCACCGCATGAAATGAAAGAAAAACTGGATGAATATGTGATCGGACAGGAGAAGGCCAAGAAAGTGATCTCGGTTGCAGTATACAATCATTATAAGAGAGTATTGACTAATACTATGGATGATATTGAGATTGAGAAGTCCAACATGCTGATGGTTGGACCTACCGGTTCCGGTAAGACCTATCTGGTAAAGACTATTGCACGGATTTTGAATGTACCACTTGCGATTACTGATGCAACCACGTTGACAGAAGCCGGTTATATCGGTGATGATGTGGAAAGCGTATTATCCAAATTGCTTGCGGCAGCAGATAATGATGTGGAGAAGGCGGAAAGAGGAATTGTCTTTATCGATGAGATAGACAAGATTGCAAAGAAGAGAAATACAAATTCCAGAGATGTAAGTGGGGAAGCTGTACAGCAGGGTCTTTTAAAAATATTGGAAGGGGCTGAAGTAGAAGTTCCGGTCGGTGCCGGAAGTAAGAATGCCATGGTTCCCCTTGCAACGATCAATACAAGAAATATTTTGTTTATTTGTGGTGGAGCTTTTCCGGATTTGGAGGATATTATCAAATCACGTCTTAATAAACAGTCTTCTATCGGGTTTAAGGCAGATTTAAAGGATAAATACGATAAAGAAACCGATATTTTGCAAAAAGTTACGATGGAGGATTTACGGGAGTTTGGCATGATTCCGGAGTTCTTAGGAAGACTTCCGATTCTGTTTACACTTCAGAGTCTTGATGAGGATATGCTGGTACAGATCTTAAAAGAGCCAAAGAATGCAATACTGAAACAGTATCAGAAATTGTTAAGTCTGGATGGTGTAGATTTGCAGTTTGACGACAGTGCTTTTCATGCTATTGCAAAACGTGCCATGGAACAAAAGACCGGAGCACGTGCACTGCGGGCAATTATTGAGGAATTTATGTTGGATATTATGTATCAGATTCCGCGGGATGATAATATTGGGAGAGTGACGATTACCAGCGATTATATTGATGGCAAGGGACTTCCGCTGATTGAAATGCGGGGGGTATTGGCATTAGAAGAAAACAGTTAATAAGACATCATAAGTTTAAATAAAGACAGGAGGTATATTAGAAAATGGAACGTAAAAATGCATGGAAAAGTTATGAGGAAAAGGAAGTAAAAGAGCTGGAAACACTCTGTGAGGAATATCGCAGGTTCTTAGATCAGGGAAAGACTGAAAGAGAATGTGTAAAATATATTGTAACAATGGCAAAGCAGTACGGTTACGAAGATTTAGAGGAAGTCAGAAAATCCGGTCGAACATTAAAGACCGGTGACAAGGTATATGCGGTGAATATGAAAAAGGCAATCGCGTTATTCCAGATTGGAAAACGTCCGCTTACGGAAGGAATGAATATTCTGGGAGCACACATTGATTCACCTAGAATGGATGTGAAACAGAATCCGTTATATGAAGATACGGATTTTGCATATCTGGATACCCATTATTATGGTGGGATAAAGAAGTATCAGTGGGTGACACTGCCACTTGCCATTCATGGCGTGGTAGCAAAGAAAGATGGAGAAGTGATTGATGTTGTTATTGGAGAGGATGAAAAGGATCCGATTTTCTGTGTGACCGATCTGTTGATTCATCTTGCAGGTGAACAGATGGAAAAGAAGGCAGCTAAAGTGGTGGAAGGAGAACAATTAGATCTTCTGGTCGGAAGCCGTCCGTTAGTAGAAAAAGAGAATGAGGATAATACGACAGAAAAGGAAGCTGTCAAGAAGATGATTCTTTCCATTCTGAAGGAAAAATATGATATGGAAGAAGAAGATTTTCTCTCAGCTGAGTGGGAGATTGTTCCGGCAGGAAAGGCAAGAGAGGCTGGATTAGACGCTTCCATGATTATGGCATATGGACAGGATGATCGTGTATGCGCTTATACCTCAGCAGCTGCCATATTTGGAATGGATGAGGTGGATAAGACGGCATGCTGTCTTTTGGTAGACAAAGAAGAGATTGGTTCAGTTGGAGCAACCGGCATGCAATCTAAGTTTTTTGAAAATACAGTAGCTGAGATTATGGAGCTTGCAGGTGAATATTCCGAACTGAATTTGAAACGAAGTCTTGCAGCATCCAATATGTTGTCTTCAGATGTATCAGCTGCCTATGATCCGAATTATGCCAGTGCCTTTGAAAAGAAAAATGCGGCTTATTTCGGGAGAGGAGTGGTATTCAACAAATTTACCGGTGCACGTGGAAAATCCGGCTCCAATGATGCAAATGCAGAATATATTGGCAAGCTTCGCAAGATCATGGATGACAATAATGTGGCATTCCAGACTGCAGAGCTTGGTAAAGTCGATATTGGTGGCGGTGGAACCATTGCCTATATTTTATCTCTGTACGGTATGAATGTTATAGATAGTGGTGTTGCGGTTCTAAACATGCATGCTCCGTGGGAAATTACCAGTAAGGCAGACGTATATGAGGCCGCAAAAGCATATAAAGCATTCCTGAGAGATGCGTGAGAGGGTGTTCGGTGATGTTAGAATGACACGGTAATGGGGATGCAAAAAGACCGGACTGCAATATAAAAAGCAGATAACCTTATATTCTGTATAGACAGCAATGTAGGGTGGTCTGCTTTTTTATAATTGTAAAAGGCACGTATTGTATTTTAATACATAGAATAATAGGAAAATTAAATGTATCAATTATGGGTAGGATTAAACGGTCTACCGTTATTGATAATGTGAAGAAGGAGAGTTCATTGGCAAAGTGGTTTTTTCAGTTACATCCGGTCAGCCAGGGGTTGCTGGCAACGTTATTTACTTATAGTGTTACTGTATCAGGTGCTGCTTTGGTATTTTTCTTCAAAACTGTGAATCAGCGTCTGATGGATATCATGATGGGATTTGCAGCCGGTGTGATGATTGCAGCATCCTATTGGTCATTACTTGATCCGGCAATTGAACTGTCAGAACAACTTGGAAAGAGTGCGGTGAAAAATGCAGCGGCAGGATTGTTACTTGGTGCATTTTTTATTATCGTAACGGATTTGTTGATGTCAGGAAAGGAAGGGATTCAGAGAAAAGATGAAGGATGGATTCGGTGTGTCCTTTTAACAACTGCAGTTACTATGCACAATATTCCGGAAGGCTTGGCAGTGGGAGTGGCTTTTGGGTGTGCAGCATTAGAAGGAGGCGAAGTATCCATTGTGGGAGCTGTCATGTTGGCAGTAGGGATTGGCATTCAGAACTTTCCGGAAGGAACCTGTGTGGCGATGCCACTTCGAAGAGAAGGAGTATCCCGGTGGAGAAGTTTTCTGATTGGACAGTTTTCCGGTATGGTGGAACCGGTTGCCGGTGTGCTCGGTGCAGTATTTGCTTTAAAAGTTCAGTCAGCCCTCCCTTTTACGCTTTCTTTTTCGGCTGGTGCTATGATTTCGGTAGTTTGTTCCGAATTGATTCCGGAGTCCTTTAAGGATAATAAACAACTGGCAACACTGGGAGTAATGGCAGGTTTTGTTGTTATGATGGTATTAGATGTTACTTTTTCTGTATGAAAAAATTCTGTTTTAATGTTGGCTCTGAACAGCTACAACTTTTTTTACGGGCATATAATAGTGATAGCAAAGTTAGCATGAGGTTTTAACATGAATTGTGAAGAGATGATATATAGTGAAGATTATATGGATTTCATGTTCAATTACTTAGAGATTATTGAAGGAGTGGAAGAGTTCTATCGCGTAGGATGTATCAACGAAATTGCAAAAGACATTGCCGTGATTCATTTTCCCAATATGGAGAATGGACAGACCAATCTGGAAATAGTTCCCTATTCCTATATTCCCAAATTGTTTGGTTTATTGGATTCCTCTAATATGGAGATAACAGGAGTCAAACAGGTTCAGAATCCCAATAATGCAGGGCTTACAGGCAGAAATGTGATTGTTGGTCTTGTCGATACCGGGGAGAGTGTTAATATAGTGTCAGGTATCGGATACCCTTTATTAATAAGGGATTCTGCTGATTTTGGTCTGCCAAAAAAATTAAAAAAAGCTGTCAAAGATAGCGATATAGATTCGATTATTTATAAGTAGATTGTGATTTGCACAATATTAACAAACATAAGTTGATTTTTGATACACTGAAAATGGATGGTTATAGGAAAAGGGAACCCGGAAGAATTCTTCAGGATTCCCTTTTGGGTATATTATGTAATAGTTTATGAATCGTTCCTTAGAACTTGAAGTTGCCTACTACTTTG
>CAJOPP010000287.1 GCA_905236365.1 uncultured Lachnospiraceae bacterium | reverse complement strand
CGCAGACTGAAGACCTCCTTCGGGCGTTCGGTATATTATCATCTTTTTAACATAACAGGTATTGGGTTTAGAGTCTATATAGCAAATATTTTACTTTTACTACTCTTATTGACCGTTTCACAAGTTAGGTGTGCATTGCACAGGTTTATAGTGACCAACTTATAAATAGAGCTTCTAACTCAATCAATAAGGCAACCTTACGTTGCCGAAAAAATATTTGCATGGAAGACCCCAAAAACCTGTTTTCCATACATCACGTACTATAGCACAGAATCCTTTCAAAAGTCAATTCTTTTTCCGAATTATTTATCTCCTATTTGAATCACTCTGTCCGCTTCCAGAATACTTTCATTCAAATTCATCGTCAGAATGACTACTGCGATTCCATTCTCATTAAGCCGTTTCTGCAGATTCCTGATCAACAGCTTCATTTCCATATCCATATCCTTAAAGGGCATCTCACAGAATACAACCCTTGGATGCTGTAAAAGAATTCTCGCATAGATCAGAACCATTTTCTCCTTTTGCGATAAGGTATCTACGTGCTTATCGAACACATCCTCCCCCAGAAAATCGGAAAATTCCCGGCGGATACTTTTTTTCACTCCGCTACTTCTCCACATTGATGATACTTTGTGATCCGCAGTAAAAATCAGATTATCCATATAGCTCATTTTTGCAAAGAGCATTTTCTCGTCCGGTTTCTCTCTTAAGAAAGCGATATTCCTCGTCTCCCACGGATTAATGATGTCTTTGTCCAGCACAAAATACCCTGTCTGCGGCTTACAATCTCCGAAAATTGTTCCCACCAGTTCACTGAATATTCGCATGTCCGGAGCGTGAATCACAATATACTCGGCCTCATAAATCGGAATATTGACCTTATCAAAATAGATCCCTTGGAAGTCTCTTATTTCCATGATCGGATTGACAGGCTCATTGTTGTCAGATCCATCTTTCCTGAAAGCGGAATGTTTCTGATACTCCACTGTGCATATTTTTTCAAGCAGTTCCACCGTCATCTTTCTGTCAAGCTTCATAAGAATTCTGCCATTGGACATCAAGGCTGTTCTGTCGCAAACTGCGATGACCTCCTCGTAATGGCTGCTGATAAACAAAAAAGAGATACCCCTTTTTTTATAGTAGTTCATGATTCCATACAGTTGATTCAGTTTGTTTTCTCCAATATAGGAACTCACTTCTCTTAGAATTATGAGCCTGTGCCCCGATATCACTCCCCTTAATATTTCCACCACAACTCTCTCAAAAGCTGTCAGCTCCTCAGCTCTTATCCACGGAGAGATATCTACACCTATTTCCTGCAGGAACGGTCTCAGGCGCTCCTCTAATTTTTTTTCCCTTATAAAAAAGCTGCTGTTGTTGTTCAGCAGAAAAATGTTCGTGATTACATTTTGACCTGCGACAAGTGAACTTACATTATCGACGATTGTTATGCTGTTTGGGACGCGCTTCATATCCTTCCACGAATTCACCACATTCCCCATATAATAGACAGTTCCATAGTACAATGGAGGATTATATTGAATCACATCAAGGAGCGCCGGCATGCCATATGCGTTAAGCGGCAAAAGTCCCATGATCTCGCCTCTTCTGACCTCCAAATCAAAATCTCTCAGAAAGCTATTATCCTTTTCTTTGTAAGTCACCCGCTCAAGCCGTAATACCTCAGTGATCATTCTCTTCATCACTCCCTATTCCGGGAACATAGGTTACTGCAGGTATGGATATTTCAACGCTTGTCCCTATATTTTTTATTGAAAAAACATGTATTCCGTATTCCTGTCCGAATAACAGATGTATCCTGTTGTTGACATTATTTAGCGCAATGCCTCCTACCGGTTTCTTCGAGTTCGAGATTTCGCTGACACCGGAATCAAGACGTCTGTTCAGTCTTTCCAAGGTCTCCTCATCCATGCCGACACCGTCATCCTTGATCTCTATCAAAATCCTGTCATCTGTTTTATGGACGTTAATCACAGTGGTACCTTTTCCTATCTTCATTTCCGTCCCGTGAATGATGCTGTTTTCCAGAATCGGCTGAAGTGTAAGCTTCGGAATCATATAGGTCCCCAGCTCTTCATGATCCATATTGATCTCGAGGGATATTCTTTCACCGAAACGGTACTGCTGAATCATAAAATACGTTCTGCAATTATCGATTTCTTCCTCTATGGTCACAAGATTTTCGACATTGCTGATGGTATAGCGAAAGAAAATGGCGAGAGCCTCCGTCATTTCCGCCACATTATCAAGTCCGGCTATCAACGCCTCGCTCCTGATTCCATCCAAAGTATTATACAGAAAATGCGGATTGATCTGATTCTGCAGAGCAAGATACTGCGCCTGTCTTTTATTCAAATTCACGGCTTGCGTGGAATTCAGAATCTGATAAACCGCTTTTTCGGCATCCTCTGCTACAGGCGTCAGGGAAATACCCATGTCAGACTCAGGGTCTTCCAACGTAAGGTACCCATCCAGCATACGCCTCAATCGGTACTCCTTGGTAAAATACGGATGTATGATCAGAAAATGCATCGTAATCATAAACGCAACAAGAACCAAACCTATCAATATTTTCGCTGTCATGTTTTGATACAACAAGTCCGGTTTGAATGCATAAAGTGCATACATTGTCAAAAGGAACACAAAAAAGACAACAAGCCATATGATAAGTCGGGTTGACAGATATTTTGTTTTAGCTCTGATATTTTCAACAATTTTATCCATATAGTTTACGGTATGCTGCCGGCTTTACGCCTGTCACTTGCTCAAATACTTTGGTAAAATGCTTGATATCATTATAACCTACCTTGCTGCAAATCTCAGATACGGAACTGTTACTCTCCTTTAGTAATACCTTCGCGGCTTCTACTCTGACATTCATCAGATATTTGGCAAAGCCGGTATTTGTTTTTTTCTTAAAAAAGCTGCTGAAATAGGTTGGTGTTAAGCCCAAATAAGAGCTTACATCTTCAAGTGTGATCTGTTCTGCGTAATGATTGTTGATATATTGCTTTGCAAGTCTTATGGACCGATCCACTTCATCTTCTCTTACTTCCGCCAAAGAATGCATAATCTCTTTCGTATACAATTGGAAGGAATCCAGAAGCTGAGTAGTTGTACTGCAATTATTGCATTTTTCATAATATGCTTCCAAATGCCTTGTCTGATCCGACAGATTCAGTCTCATGATGAATAGATTGCCGGCCTGAATCACCGTTTCCAGAATTTCCCGTCCGCCTGCGTCCTTCAAGCTCAGAATGTCTTCGCTCAGCTCCTGATTGGCTTTGATCAGACCCTCCTCACTCCAAATCTCCAGCGCATTGGTGATCGATCTGGTATATTTTTCAAGCAATTTTTTTTCATACAAAACCTTTCGTTCGGGTTTCCATTCCATAACCTTACCGACGCCGAGAACGATTCTTTCTTTTATCATCTCTTTTGCGGAAAGAAAAGCTTTACCCAGTTCGGAAATATCTTTTATGGAATATCCCACTGCAAGCGAAATACTGTCATCCGGAAACAATCCGTTCAGACTGTTTATCTTATTCAAAGCGTTTTTCAGGCTTTTCCGTATGGTCTCCTGCTCTTTTGACGGATAGTCAAGAAATCCGTACAGATAACAATTCTGCGCAAGATACACTTGATCCTTACATATATTTCTCAAGTCTTTTGTCAATACGGAAATAAATCTGTCCCATATAAATTTCTGATTCTCTTTGTTGTTTTTTCCATCAATCTTTGCACAAATAAACTGATAGATTCCACCCGACATATCGAGCTGATACTGTTCCTGAAGTTCAGCCATGGTAAATATCTTGTTCGGATCTATCAAATAGTCGGTTATGAAAGAGCTCCTTATCGCAGTGGCATTTGTGTCCAGCTTTTTCTGAGATAATTCGAGCTTCGTCTCCGTTTCTCTTTCATGCAATATCATATCCTTGATTTTGGAAAGCGAATCATTCAACATATCCTTATTAATCGGCTTTAAAAGATAATCCGTTACGCCAAATCTGACTGCAGCCTGTGCATAACTGAATTCAGCATAACCACTTACTATAATGATATGCGTTTCCGGAGATATTTTTTTAATCTCCTCTATCAGTTGAATACCGTCACATCCGGGCATCCTTATATCTGTTATCAGTATATCCGTTTTGGTTTCCCGTATAATCTTCAACGCTTCAAGCCCGTTGGAGGCCGTGGCGATCACATGAATTCCAATCCTGTCCCAATCTCCGAGTGCCTGTATAAGCCTGCATATCTTTTCCTCATCATCTGCGATAACAGCGCTAATCATTTGCTTCCCCCTCATATATACAGATGGTATTTTATGATACAGTTACTATTATACAACAAAAACTTACATTACAAAAGGACTTAAACAGGAAAAGGGATACCTGATCGGTTCCCTCTCCTGTAAAGTAAGTATTTAGATAACTATTCTGAACTATCCCCAAAATCAGAGATTATCCTTGTTCAACACGGTTACACCGGTGTCGGTCACTGCTCCGCCAAGGCTTTCTCCGTTGAGTGCCTTCACGCATGCCTCTACTCCCTTTGCGCCCATCAAATCGGGATTCTGCGCCATCGTGCAGAGAAGATATCCATCCTTGATGAGACCCTTAATGGAATCGGACTTATCAAATCCTACACCTACAATATCCGCATTGCCGGATGCCTTAATGGCATTACCTGCTCCTGTTGTGGAACCCTCATTGCCTCCGAAGATACCGACTACACCCTGAGTAATGTAATTCTCAGCGATACTCTGTGCCTTCGCTGCATCTCCGTCACAATACTGTGTTTCAAGAATATTGAAATCAGATCCTTCAAATGCTTCTCTGAAGCCTGTTTCACGATCTACTGTAGACTGTGTGGAAGCATTTACATTTACGATTCCCACATCACCGCTTGTGATGCCCTTGTCCTTCAGAGCCTTGATCATTTCCTCGCCGGCTGTCTTCCCTGCTGCCTTGTTGTCAGTTGAGAAGGTTGCCTCAGCATCCACATTGGCCGGTGAATCAACATATACTACCTTAATGCCTGCACTGATTGCTTCTTTAAGTGCTCCGGAGATTGCATCCGGTCCGTTTGCTGCTACCATGATAGCATCATATCCGCCTGCTACAGCATTGTTCACACATTCAATCTGCTTGGAATCATCCTTTGTATCCGGAGACATAAAGTCAACGGTTACTCCCTCTTTAGCTGCCTCAGCCTGTGCACCCTCATTCAAGGTTACCCAGTGCTGATCGATGGAATCCATAGTGATAAGCGCGATCTTGTAATCTCCGTTTGCTGTGGTAGATCCTGCATCTGTTGCAGCATTTGCGCTTCCGCCGAGTGCAGCAGCATCAAGTACGGTTACACCGGTATCTGTCACTGCTCCGCCAAGTTTCTCTCCCTTGAGTGCCTTGACACATGCCTCAACTCCCTTTGCACCCATCAAATCGGGATTCTGTGCCATCGTGCAGAGAAGATATCCGTCCTTGATAAGACCCTGAATCGAATCGGACTTATCAAAACCTACACCCACAATATCAGCCTTGCCTGATGCCTTGATGGCGTTGCCGGCTCCTGTTGTAGAGCCTTCATTTCCTCCGAAGATACCAACTACACCCTGAGTAATGTAATTCTCAGCAATACTCTGTGCCTTCGCTGCATCTCCGTCGCAATACTGCGTCTCAAGAATATTGAAATCAGATCCATCAAATGCCTCTCTGAAGCCAGCTTCACGATCTACTGTAGACTGTGTGGAAGCATTTACGTTTACTATACCAATATCACCATTGGTGATACCCTTGTCCTTAAGAGCCTTTACCATCTCCTCACCGGCTGTCTTTCCTGCTGCCTTGTTGTCAGTTGAGAAGGTTGCCTCAGCTTCCACATTCGCCGGAGAGTCAACGTATACCAGCTTGATTCCTGCGCTGATCGCTTCCTTAAGTGCTCCGGAGATTGCATCCGGTCCGTTTGCTGCTACCATGATAGCATCATATCCGCCTGCCACAGCATTGTTGACACATTCAATCTGCTTGGAATCATCCTTTGTGTCAGGTGACATGAAATCAACTGTTACTCCCTCTTTGGCTGCCTCAGCCTGTGCACCCTCATTCAGTGTCACCCAGTGCTGATCGATGGAGTCCATAGT